>JALWCU010000374.1 GCA_027015275.1 Bacteroidales bacterium
AAAATCATAGGCTTGTTGTAGAGAGTCTATCTCAAAGAGATAATCTGCCAGAAAATAGTATGGATAAGGATTTGCAGTGTCTTGCTTCATCACCAGCTTATAATAGTCATACGCTGAATCCAAATTGCCATTGGCTTGATAGCCCAGGCCAATGTATAGAGCATAATTAAGGCTATCTGGTGCAAGTCTGTAAGCATGCTTGAAATTATTTATAGCTTTGTCAGGTTGTCCATAGCCTGTCAGATACATCAGTCCCATTGTATAGTAAATTTGTGGGTTATTGGGATTTAGCAATCGTGCCTTGGTTAGAGCCTGTTTGGCACTGTCTGGCAGATGCAAGGCTGTGTAGCATTGTCCCAGTCCAAGGTAATCTTTGTCTGTCTGACGCATGAAAGTAAGCTGGTTGTATAAGTTCTTTGCTTTTTGATAATTACCTTGTTTGCGGTACGCTTCGGCTTGTTTGTATAATTGCTGCGGGTTCTGCGCAAATATCTGTAGTGATGTCAGTGTCAGTAGTATTAGAAAGATTGTACGTTTCATGATTTGTTGATTTTTAATGATTTTCTTTAATATAAAGTTCATTGTCAAAGTGATGAAGCTTTTGTCGGTTAAAGTTGTTGAATAATTTGTTCAATGACACGTGGATAATGTTCATATTCGAGTTGATGAACACGCTGGGCAAGCGTCTTTGCCGTGTCGCCCGGCATTACAGGGCAAGTAGCCTGAAAAATTATATCTCCCTTGTCATAATGCTCATTAACATAATGTATTGTGATGCCGCTCTGTTTTTTACCGCTTGCCAGTACTGCCTTGTGCACATGTTCACCATACATGCCTTTGCCACCGAACTCGGGAAGCAGCGCTGGATGAATATTTACGATACGCCCAGCATAAGCTTTGATAATGCTCTGAGGAACGAGCCATAGAAATCCAGCCAGCACAATAAAATCTATATCATTGTCTCTGAGCGATTTCAGTATAAAGTCTGTTTCGTAGAAATGCTTACGTCCGAAGACTATGACCGGCACAGCCAGCCTGTGTGAGCGCTCAATGACACGAGCCGTGGGGCTGTTTGACAATACCAATGTAATGTGTGCCAGGTCATTATCCGCAAAATATTTAATTAAATTCTGTGCATTTGTGCCGCTACCCGAGGCAAAGACTGCTATGTGCTTCATTAGTCAAGGATTTTCAGAGTACGGATAATAGCTTCTACTTGCCACAGGTATAGCTTTTTGTCCAGCTTGCCAGCATAAGCAAAGCCGTCAACTACGACGATGCGGTTGCGTTTCTGGTCCAGTACAGAGAGATTGACAAAGGGACCACCGAGAAAAGCACCGTGAGTTTTCCACAGTCCGCGGATGAGCACAGCATAATGTCCGTCAATTGTTAATACTTGAGATTGAATAGGATACAAGCGTTCTATCTGCATGTAAGAGCCTTCTTGTGGACCTGGGACGTGGTATTTGGTGATTGTGTCACGCAGGTTAGTTATGCTTTTTATGCTGAAGTTTTTTCTCGAAGTGTATGGTCGTGTATAGATGAGAATACCCTGGCTCGAAACGGCTGTCTCGCGTGCTATCCATGCAAAGTTATTTTTGTCCACATCAAGACTATATGCCGAGGGGATAAGCAAGTAGATATTGAATTTTTCTTTTATTCGGTCTATAACTTCCTTGTTACGGAAATTGTAAAATGCGGCTTGATAGCGGTGTAGTTCTTCTAAATATAGTGTATCGAGCACTCTCTGTCGTGTCTTGCGGAAAAGGTCGTAGAATTGCGTTGTGTCGGGTGCCTGAAATGTAACAACAATTTGGTTATAAGCCCATCTATTGTGTTCAATTTTCCAGCCACGTGGATAAGACTTGCCGATATTGATAAACATGATTGTACGGTGCTCTTTGTAGATATTAGCAAAAGCATTTGGTGCTATCTGAAGCATCTTGAAGAAAGGCTCGTCCTGAGGCAGAGCAGGGAAGGGCTGTGCGAAGAAATTAAAAATTGTGTCGCCCACTGCGCTATTCCACAGTTTTTTGTTAATGACAATTTCAATCTCGCCAGCATTGCCGCCGCTGTTTCTCAGACCAGTGTACATGTGGTTTTCTGAGCCTTTGACCTTAGGCTCTTTGAAAGACTTTTTTTCTGTATTGTTTTTGCACGAAAAGGTTAGCAGCAATACACTTATTAACAGAAAGATACTAAATCGCTTCATTTTTCTCAGAGTTAATGTTTAAAGCAAAGTTAAACATTAGTGTTTTATTTTTAGTCAAAATTGTTGTCATCTTAGACAAAAAAAACATTAATTTGCAGCCAAACAAAACATCTATACAGTGGGCAAAGAGCAAAGAAGACCTCTGAATTTTGGAACTTTAGTCTTACTCGTGCTGAATTATATAGTTATTGCTGGTCTTCTGTTGAGTTATATTGGAGCTTTTCTCAATCCCAGGATTTTCTCGTTGCCGCAGTTTTTTGCAATAATATATCCTGTCTTATTGTTTGTCAATCTTTTTTTCGTTGTTTACTGGGCATTTGCACGTCGTAGGTTTTTTCTTTATTCATTGCTCACAATATTAGTTGGGATTGGCTTTATTATCCGCACTTTTAATTTTTCGCAAGCAAAGCGATATTATCCACACCAGTTTAGTTTGATAACATATAATGTGCGTTTGTTTAATGTTTATAAATGGAATAGCAATAATTATACGCTTGATGCTATTTATCAGTTCGTCCAGTCCAAGAAGCCAGATATTTTGTGTTTTCAGGAATTTCTTGATAATAAGAAAATTCATTCTTTCTCACGTTTTTCAAAAATTTATCCTTATTACGCAATCAGCTACAGCACAAATACTTATAAAGTAGGTGAAGCAATTTTCTCACGTTTCCCCATAGTCAACACGGGTAAATTAATATACAATAATCATATTTTTGCAATTTTTGCAGATGTGCTCTATGACTATCAGAAAATCAGAGTAATAAACGTGCATCTTCGTTCTGTGTCTTTCAATTATACGGATTATAATTCTCTGGACAGTTTGAAATTTAATAATTCGCGTTTCAGGAGCATTACCGAGAAGCTCACAAAAGGCTATCGCTGTCGTGCTCATGAAGTAAAAATTCTCTCTGGGCTGATAGATACCACTGCTTCGGCTATTGTCTTGTGTGGTGATTTCAATGATACGCCTGTTTCGTACACTTATACACGGATTTCACGGCGTCTCACAGACGCTTTTACTGTGGCAGGACTGGGAATAGGCAACACTTATAATCAGATTATACCACTTCTGCGGATTGACTATGTCTTTGTATCCAATGCAATACATGTGCTTGATTATCGTAGAGTTATGCTCGACTATAGCGATCATTATCCTCTTTATGTAGAATTGTCAAAAGAATGAAACATTATGCTCAAAGACCTTCTTGGCGATTATAAGATTGTTTTAGGCTCTGGTTCACCGCGGCGCCAGGCACTGCTGCGTGCTATGGACATTCCTTTCACGGTAGTTAGAGCACAGATAGACGAGTCATATCCACCTGATTTGCCAGTACTCAAAATCCCCTTGTCGCTAGCGAAGAAAAAAGCCCAAGCCTTGGAAAGACAGATGCAGGACAACTGGATACTTATCACGGCAGATACAATCGTGGCACTGGATGAGCAGGTTTTGGGTAAACCTCGGGATATAGATCAGGCTAAGCAATATTTGCGAATGCTCTCAGGATGCAAGCATCTGGTTATCACTGGGATTAACATAAAAGCAAAAAACATGGAAAAAAGCCTTACGTGCCGCACTCCTGTCTGGTTCAAGAATTTGACTGATGAAGAAATAAACTATTACGTAGAAGCATACAGACCTCTGGACAAGGCCGGTGCTTATGGCATCCAGGAATGGATAGGCTATATTGGCATAAAAAAGATAGAAGGCGAATACAACAACGTTGTAGGCTTGCCCACACAGAAACTATACGTGGTGCTGGTTAAAATGCTCGAGAAACTGAACCGCGGTGTTTGACAATGTGTTTTTAAGTATTTGCCGGAATAAGGAATGATAGGAATGCTTAACCTGCTGCTTCTAAATTTCCATAAGGATGGGCTTTATTTGTTGGTTTCATTTAGTAAGCTCTCCAGACTTTCTTTAAATTCATTTTCGTTTTCGTTATTATAGAAAGGTACACCGGTTATTAGATATTTATCAGAATGAATTTCAATTACTTCCTTTTTGTCTCTGATTTGTTTCAAAAATTCCTCTTTCCACTTATCGTGTGCTTTCAAATGCTTACCTTTGGGTTCTATGAATACTTGATAAATCAATTGTTCGCTTTCTTTTTGTTTGCAGAATAATACAAAATCAGGTTCAAAGGCTCTACCGAGTTTGTCGTAAATTTTCAGTTCTCTTTCGTTTCTGATTAAGTAAATATTTTCACAATTATGTTGCAATTTTCCAAAACGTCGTGCAAACATTTCCACAAATTTCTTTTCCTCGCTTGTGCCGTAATTAGCATTGTAAACATACCAGTCTTTGTCGGCGACAAATTCTTCTTGTCCATCAGCACGTTCACTATCTTTGTTAATCTTTATTTCTTTGTCTTTGAATATTTTATGGATATAATCATTTTTCCAGTCAGAGCCTTGGTATTCAGTTGTGTTGGCTTTTATTTCTTCTTCAATTGTATGCAGCAAACCTTGCAAAGCCGTCAGATAATCGACGTTTGATATTTCTTTTAGTCTGTTTCGTGTGCCTTTAAAGGTAATTTCCAGCCCTGATAAATATTTTTCGTCATTTATAAACTGAGATAATGCTTCGATATTTGGGAAATATTTTTGCAAGTTATCAAAATGAAAAAAAGGATTTTTCGAAAGAGCATAGCGAATAATATGTGTGGGTATGTCAGAAAGTTTTATGTCTTTTATAGTCATAATTTCATTTTCTGATTTAGGATTTTCCATTTCCCAGAACGCACTTGTTTTTCTACCTATGCCAGAGGACAGGGAAGATGTAAAATTTCTTTTCTTCACACCCAGATCGGCAAATGATTTTACATTGTTGTAATTCTTTTTTACTTTTTCATTAAAAAAGACTCTACCTTTTTTATAAAAATCAGTCTTTTTAAATTCAGGTTTCAGTTTGAGTTGCTTTGTTACGAGTTTATCCTCGTCTTCGTAGATACCTGTCTGTATCAGAGCCTTTTTCAGCTCAGAAATGTAGCGATTGTCCTCTCTTGTGTGGTAATAAAGTTCTTCGAGAATTTTCAAATCATTCGACACATCATTGTCAAATTTGCGGGTGTATGGGTCTTGTCCTTCTTCCAAAGCAAAAGGGTAATATCTTGCACCCCTGCCAATGAGTTGAGCTTCGGAAATCGTTGTTTTTCCAGGTTTTCCAGTTTTACCGTCCCGTCCGTCGTAAAGGCGTACAATGTCGAACAGATTCAGGACGTCCCAGCCTTCGTTTAATTTCTGAACGGCAAAAACAGCTCTTATGGGATTGTCCTCGTCTTCGAGAGTATTTAAGCGAATTTGGTTTAGTTCTGCTTCTTTGTCGTTGTTGGCACTTATGCAATTTTCTTCTCGGAAATTTGCTTTAATTCGTTTGGCAATTTCTGCCGATGATATATTATTGACCTGGAAAAATCTAAATGCTTTCTGAACAACGGAAATAGTAGAGGTGTTTTTTATTTTTTCTATCATTTCGGCCGAAAGTTCATCTATTAGTCTGTGGAAATTCGCTTTATTCTGTTCGGATTCTTTGATTGTTCTTTTGGCTTTGAAGAGAATGACTGGTTTCAGATTTATTCCGTGTTGTATTGCCAATTCCTGACGATACAAGTTCAGTATAAGAGCCTGTATGATGCGGTCATTTTCGTCGTAATGCGAACGGATAAGGTTTATCTCCTTGGAATAACCGTCGATTCTGAATTGTGATAGGTCATATTTGAAAATTACTTTATCCCTGTATTTTTCAACTATTTCTCGACTTTCGTAGTCCAAAGTAGCTGTAAATTCCAGCAGAAGATTATCAAAATTAAGCTCCAAAATCCGCATAACAGTATTTTCCCAAGTTGGTGTAAATTTGTCAATTACCTTTTGTTTGTTTTTTGTTCCAGAGCTAAGATGGTGTGCTTCGTCAGCAATGAGAACAATTTTTTTGTTTTCCAGGTCTTCGTAAGTTATGTTATTTTCCTTGGTATTGTTTAAATCAATGTGCAATTGCTGAATTGTAGTGAATTTGATATTGATGTTTTCACTATCAGCTTCTTCGAAGTTTTCTACTTCTTTTATCTGAATTTCTCTGCCGTCAATAGTTATTTTTTGTCTGAAAAGATATTTGGAAGCCTGTGGATTCAGAAAATTGTCTTTTGTTTTTCTGATAATGTTGTTTGAATTGACAAAAAACAGGAAATTGCGGTAGCCTCTTTCGAAGAGATAAAGCATCAATCCCGCCATTATCAGTGTTTTGCCGCTACCAGTTGCCATATTGAAAAGCAAATGGTAGGGCTTGGAGGGTTTTGCATCAAAATCTTCGCTATAGCAGATTATGAATCTTCTAAAAGCTTGTTTTTGATATGGTCTTATCTTGTATTTTAAATTGTCTGTAATATAATTCGGTACCTCAACTTGGTCTAAATAACGTTTTCCAAATTCTTTGATTATCTGTTCGTATAAGAAATTCATATTACAGCTTTTTCTTTAATTTGATTTGTTGCCCAAAATCTGAATTTTGTCGCATTTTTTACTATTTACACGATAACAGACGGAGATAATGGCATCGAGATTGTAATATTTAACGGTTTGTGTTGGTGTCTTACCTTTTATAGCTCCGTGTTGAGAGGTTATTTCCAAAATGGAAACAACCTCTGTTTCATTCAATTCTTCGCTTTCAAAAATATTTTTCAAATGTTTCGAGATATCAGGCACGCCGACACCGAATAATTCCGCCATGCTTTTTTGCGTTAGCCATATTGTCTCGTCTTTGACTTATGCTTCTACGCATTTTTTTGTCGTTTTCGTCGGTGTAGA
>JALWCU010000375.1 GCA_027015275.1 Bacteroidales bacterium
GTGTGTATACTGCAATTGATAGGGCTGCTTTCTTGGCCATTTCCAACCAATGAAAAGCATTAACAATGCATTGAAAACAAATAAAATAGCCATCACATGAAGATAATGCGGATAATGCTCTGCCCCATAAAGAGGCTTGAGCCCGAACTGGCTAAAAGAATACAGCAGAACGCCTGACAATAATCCTATCTTAGCTGCTATCGCAGGAACATACTTTGTCATAAATCCCACAACAATAATAGTCAAAATTGGTATATTATAACAACCATTAACTTCCTGAAGATAACTAAACAATCCCTGCGGTGCACGTGCAATAAATGGTGCAACAAACATTGCCATCAGAGCCAGAAATATGCCAAAGGTCTTACCCACACTAACAACTTTTTCTTCACTGGCATTTTTATTCAGGTATGTTTTGTAAATATCTAATCCAAAGAGCGTTACAGCGCTATTCAAAGCAGAATTAAACGAACTCAATATGGCTCCAAAGATCACTGCTGCAAAAAAACCTGCAAACACTGGCGGCAGCACAGCATTAACCAACATTGGATAAGCCTGGTCTGGATTATCTAAATGCCCACCAAAGTAATGATATGCAATAATTCCAGGCAAGACAACAATAAACGGAACAAACAATTTGCCCAGCGCTGCAAGGAACAATCCCAGCTGTCCCTGCTTAAGGTTTTTAGCAGCCAGACCACGTTGTATGATCGCCTGATTTGTACCCCAATAAAAAAGCTGCACGAGCATCATCCCAGTGAAAAGCGTAGAAAAAGGCAGAGCAGAATGTGGACCCCCTACCATGTGAAATTTTTGCCTTTCTGTAACAAAAAGCTCTGTAAGACCTGCCACTGGGTTTCCTTTGCCAATTGCCATTAACCCAAAAATCGGAATCAACAATCCACCAGTGAACAGCCCAACAGCATTTAGAGTGTCAGACACAGCCACTGCTCTCAGTCCCCCAAAGATGGCATAAATAGACCCAACAATACCTATTGCCCACACAGTAACCCACAATGCTACAGTCTGAGAAACATGAAAAACCTGGGCAACATGGAACATGGTGCTCAGAGCCAAAGCACCTGAATATAAGACAATTGGCAGAAATATCAGTCCATATCCTGCCAGGAATATAGCAGATGTGAGAGACTTTGTGGCTGTGTCGAAACGGTCCTCGAGAAATTGCGGAATCGTAGCTATGCCCAACTTCAGATAACGTGGAAGTAAATACACGGCTGTTATCATAATCGCTACAGCAGCCAGAATTTCCCATGCTGCTACAAACAGCCCTTCGCGGAAAGCTGAGCCATTGAGTCCAACAATCTGCTCGGTTGAAAGATTCGTCAGCAGCAAGGACCCGGCTATGACAACGCCCGTCAGACTCCTGCCGCCGAGAAAATAACCTTCTTCTGTATTATCTTCCTTTTTGTGCGTAACCAGATAAGTTATTAACGCTACCAGACCAGTAAAAAGTAAAAATGCCAGAAATTGCATGCAACCAAAGTGATTAATCTTTGTTTAACAATAATTCAGGATAACTTTAAATTAACTCAAATTTAATACCATTTTATTTTTCTACCCGGTAAATAAAAATTCCTATAGAATTGGATAATATCCTGATTTTCTTTACAATAGACAATGCATTACACATTTGATCCAGCCCACCCTTGCGAATAAAATTGCGATAATTTCTATAATGCTGCCCACCTACCATAAACTCTATCAGCCATGTAACAAACCTGCCCCAAGCTCCAGTGCTCTTGTCATAATAATAATCCACAACCAGAAAATACCCACCTGGGCCGACGATTCTTTTCGCTTCGTTTACTATTGACTGGGCAAGGTCCCATGGCTTTTCGTGCAAGGCAAAACTAGTCATTGCTAAATCAAAGTAACCATCTGGATAACCTGTATTAGTGGCATCCCCAACCTTGCAGTTAACATTGTACTTTTTCGAAACACTTAGCATATCTTCAGACAAATCAATTCCAATAATCTGGTCAAAATCTTTTTGCTCCAAATACTTCAACTGATGACCAGTACCGCAGCACAAATCAATTACCTTACGGACTCTAAGACGCTTTATTTCCAGTGCCACACGCTTGCGAATACCTTTAATGAATGGGCCTAAGACAGGATCATAAACCTTAGCTGTAAACTTGCCATATTCCGAGGACATAATGTAACTTAGTTTGAATAAATTTTTAGAAAAAAGATAATTATGTAAATTTATAAAAGATAACCTTTACCACAAAGCCAGTTGTGCCATTCACATAGAAAACACATTACCAATTAGTTACTTGTAAAGCATCAAGTTTATGATAGACAAAACAAAATATTATCAGGCAAAATTGCAAGAAAAAGATTTTCAGCGTATTTCTACGTTTGTGGAAAAGAACTATGGAATACGCCTGCCCAAGACAAAGCTAATAATGGTACAAAATCGCCTTTACAAAAGACTTATCAGTACCCAGAGATAGAAACATTCGAGGAATATGTAAAATACATTTTCAGCCCCGATGGCAAAAATGAATTAAACGCAATGATAGACGAGCTAACCACTAACAAAACCGAATTTTTTAGAGAAAAAGCTCATTTTGATTTCCTGGACACCGAAGTCTTCAGCAAAGTTCCACGCGATAAGACTATTAAAATATGGAGCGCAGGCTGCTCAACTGGTGAAGAACCTTATAGTCTGGCAATTGCAGCCGAAAGGCACAGGCTTAATTATGAAATTATTGCCACAGACCTATCAGACCAAGCATTAGAAAAAGCGAAACAGGGCATATATACCAAACAAAGTGTCGAACACTTGGATAAATACATTTTACATTTATTCTTCAATAAAAAAGAAATTAACAACAAAGAATATTTTGCAGTAAAAAGTTATTTGAAAAATCATGTTAATTTTTATAAATTGAACCTGATAGATGAAGTATATAATATTCCTCGAGACTTTGATATAATTTTCTTTCGCAACGTGCTGATATATTTCAGCCAGCAAACTCAGTACAAAGTATTAATACATATAATAAAACACTTAAAATCAAATGGTTATCTATTTATAGGATTTTCTGAAACTATATACAACAAAGATTTACCCATTACGAGAATAGGTCCATCAATATACCAAAAGGAAAAGACATTGCAATGAAAGAATTACTGAAAATTACTTACCAGCTATTTTCATAATAGCCCCCACTTATGTACTTATCATAAGGCTGATTTTTAAACGTTCTTTCCTGGCAAAGATTGGTTATGCTCTAATAGCACTAATAATCACAGCCACGTTGACTACATTGACGGTCGAAATGCTAAACCTTCCGCGAATAATAGGCATAGTTCTGCGAGTAATTTATGTTCTACTTACCTTGTGGTATCTCAAGCATGAGATTAAAATTTTAACTGACATAAATGATGATCTAAAAAAAATATCAGAGTTTGACATTACTGTAGATATTAACCCGAACTATACCAAAAGAAAAGATGAGTTCGGACTGCTCTCCAGGACTCTAGAAAACATGAAAGAAAAATTAAGTAACATCGTCTCACAATTACAGAATAGTTCACAAGAACTGGCTAGCGCTAGTGCTACAGTAACATCTACATCACAGGAGGTAGCCCAAAGCTCAAGTGAGCAAGCTGCATCTACTGAAGAAATTTCTGCTTCGCTCGAGAAAATCTTGGCTTCAGTAAAATCAAATTCACAAAATGCACAGATAGCCAACCAAGTCGCCACTAAAACAACAGAGGATATAACCCACAATAAAGACGTCATTTTTAGAGCACTGGAAAGTGGCCGCGAGATTGCCAAACTGGTCTCAACAATATCCGAGATAACAAGTAAAACCGAAATTCTCTCTATAAACGCCAGTATTGAAGCTGCCAGAGCTGGTGAGTCAGGCAAAGGATTTGCCGTGGTCGCCAAGGAAATCAGAAAACTCTCGGACGATATACAGAAGCTAACAGTGGACATAGACCAGATGGTCAAGACAAGTCTCACAATATCCAAGCAAGCAATAAATAAACTTGAGCTAATAATACTGGGCACAGAGAAAAGTGCAGAACTTATTAATAATATTGCCATTGCCAGCAGAGAGCAGGATAAAAGCATAGAAACTATAAGTAACGCAATCTTACAGCTCTCTAATACAGCCAACGAGACGGCTGCCACATCCGAGGAGTTATCTGCTTCTGCCGAGGAACTCTTAGCACAGGCTAAAAAATTAAAAGGCCTTGCTTCTTCTTTTACATCAACTGATTAACAAAAAAATATATAACTATGAAAAAATAGCTATCATCGGAATTCCTGATAAGGACCTGGATGACTTGGTGCAAAAACTGGAACACCATCCGCAGGCCGAAGTGATGATATTTTACACTGCAAAACAATTTTACGATGAATACAACCGCGGCTCTGCCGATGCTATTTTAATCGACTCATCTGTGCCTGACGAACATTTCTTAGACCTGGCAAAAAACGTGAGAAAAACTGACAAAAAAGCTTTGATTATAGGTGTGGCTAAGGGAACTGATAATATTGACAAAGACCGGTTCAAAAATAAAATTTCTAATTCAGAATTTCTTTACAAGGTCGATAACAATAGCTCTAATGTAACACAGCTCTTCGACTGGCTCGAGAACAAAAGCTCAGGTGGACTGCTTACTAGAAAAAAAGAACCACAAAAGAAAACAGCAAAAACAATTCTCGTGGTGGATGATTTTGAGAACACATTAAACATTATTGAATATACCTTAAAATCAAATGGTTATGACGTTATAGGCGTTCTTAGTGGCAAAGAAGCTTTGCAAAAATTGCAGTCCGGTGCCGAACCTGATCTTATAATTACAGACCTGAATATGCCAGAAATGGATGGGTTCCAGCTTATTGAAGCTATAAGAAAAATACCAGAACACAAGGAAACACCAGTTTTTATATTAACCACAGATTTTAGCTTCGAAAAAAAGATGCGCCCAAAAGAATTAGGTATCACTTCCTGGATACAAAAACCATATAAAATCGAGGAATTCCTTGATATAATAAAGCGAACCATCAGTTAAACAAATTCCCTTAGGTATGTACGAAGACCTGAAAAATGAATTCATATCAGAAGTTAAAGACCTTCTGGCAAAAACAGAGCAGAACCTCCTTCTGCTCGAACAAGATGCCCAGAACAAGAAACTTGTCGAAGATATTTTCCGCTCAATGCACACTATCAAAGGCTCGGCAGGTATATATGGCTATACCAAAACCGTGGAAGTGGCTCATACATTCGAAAACCTATTTTCGCTTATAAGAGACGACAAACTATCTGTGGATAACAAAATCATAAGTTTGGCGCTCAAAGCAGTCGATGTTCTCAGCTCACTTATTACAGCAAAAAGCGAAGAAGACATTCCAGCATCTGTTATCCAAGAACTTATGGACGAGATAGATATAATCAACTCACAAATCAAAGAAAGCAAAAACATAGAAAAAAAGTCGGATAAACCACTGGGCACATATTACATTCTCTTTGAGCCAAATGCTGACATTACAGAGCGCGGCATAAAAATAGATACATTACTCTCTGATTTTGACTCGTTCGAGCATAAAATTATTACCAAATACACCGACAAAGAGCGAAAAGCACAAGGTAAACTAGAAGATTTCTATGAAATTATAGTTGCAAGCCAATATTCTGCCGATGACCTAAAAGCAATTTTCCTTTTCACGCCCAATGAAGTGCAAATCACCCAGATAGCAGATTTCAATCTTTTTGATGATGAAAAATTCTTAGACTTTTACCAAAAAGCCGTAAAAACACTAACTACTGATTCTCAAAGACTTGAGCTACTCAAAAACTACGCAGACAAAGCAAAGGAGCGTATTGCCCAACAGAGCCATGCAGAAAATAAAAATGAACCTGAAGCTCCTCAGAAAGCTAGCAAAACAATTATTGGGCATGACGAAATAAAACAAGTAATAGACGAAGCAAAACAAAAATATTTACAATATATAAAAGTCCCAGCTAAAAGACTCGATCTACTCCTATCTCTTGTCAGCGAACTTATAATTAGCAATTCCCAATTAGCCGAGAATACAGTGAAACGAGACTATGAACAAATATTACAACTAAGCGAAAGTATAAGCAAAATAATCAATGAAATTAAAGAAACCACGCTACATCTGAGACTTATTGAGATAAAGACCATTCTGCCGCCATACTATAGACTAATCCGCGATCTAACTCTCAAGCTGGGCAAAAAAGTAGACTTTATCGTAGAAGGCACTGATACACATATAGATAAAACAATCGTTGATAAAATCTCCATGCCTGTCATGCACATTCTTCGTAATGCCATTGATCATGGCATTGAGACCCCAGAAGAACGCCGCAAAAAAGGCAAACGTGAGACAGGTATCATTCGCTTTATTTCATATTATTCTAATGTCAATGTAATCATTCAGATTCAAGACGACGGCCGAGGTATAGACCCACAAAAAGTCAGACAAGTGGCAATAGAAAAAGGTTTTATAAATGCAGATGCCAAACTCAGCAAAAAGGAAATATACGACCTGCTCTTCTTGCCCGGCTTTACTATGGCTAAGGAAATTACAGACATATCTGGCCGTGGCGTTGGCATGGACGCTATAAAAAACGCAATTCTCGATCTGAGAGGTGATATTGAAATCGACTCGGAAGTAGATCTGGGCACTAGTATTACTATCAAGCTGCCCTTAACATTATCAATTATAGAAACTCTGCATGTCTCATCAGGTAAAATGCACTTCCTGGTACCTCTTTCTAATATCATTCGATGCGAGAAGGTTGACCTGTCAAAATTACAAAAGCATTCGGGGCAGAGGATTGTATTCGAAGATAAGATAATCCCTTACATCGACATAGCCGAATATTTTGGGATACAAGGTAATCATGGCAATGAGAGGCAGATGTTGCTAATAAACGGTGGGCACCAGGCCTTTGCTCTTTTCTTCGACAAAATATACGGTGAATACCAGGCTGTTATAAAAAACCTTGGCCCTATTTTCAATAACCTGGACATCTTTGTCGGGGCAAGTATCTTGGGTAATGGCTCTGTTGCCTATATTATAGATACATACAAACTTCAAAAGAAATTTCTTAGAAATACACTAAACATTAATCAAAATATTTAGTAAAAATGAAGAACGAAAAGTCCACATACTTATTTTTCAGACTTCACGATGAGATCTTTGGAGTAAATGTGAATAACATCGTGGAATCCATAGAAATGCAGGAGCTTACGCCTATTCCACACACACCAGAATTCATGAAGGGCGTCTTTGTCTTTCGTGGTCATGTAGTGCCAGTGATTGATCTGAGAAAAAAATTCATGATAGAAGAAGCTCCTCCTGGGCAGAAGCGATACATTATTATCTCTTCTTTTGAAATTAAAGAGGAACAACAGACAATGGGATTTATAGTGGACAAACTCATTGATGTAGTCAGTCTCTCGGAATATGATATAAATGATTTCCCTGAAATTGGTAGCCGATATAACATCGAATTCGTTAAAGGTGTTGTCAAATACAAGGACGAACTAACAATTATTCTCAACATAGAAAAAATCTTGTCTTCGGTAGAGGCTGATATTATAAAAAAAGCAACATCAAACGTAAATAGCGAAGCACACAAACAGGAGGAAAATGAATAAGATCAGAGTTCTAATAATAGATGATTCTGCATTAATAAGACAAACTATAACCCGAATGTTACAGGAATCAAATTCCATCGAGGTGGTAGGCACTGCATTTAATCCATTTAATGCTGTGGAAAAAATCCAGCTTCTCCATCCCGACGTACTATTATTAGACATACAGATGCCAGACATGGACGGACTGACCTTCCTACAAAAATTAATGAAGCAATATCCACTCCCTGTTATAATTTTCTCATCATTTGCCGGTCAAGGTAGCAATAATGCTGTTAAAGCCTTGGAGCTGGGGGCTGTGGACGTCATAGAAAAACCCAAGTTTACAACAATTAATGAAATTGAAAAATACAAACAACGGTTAATAGACGCAATAACAGCTGCTTCCCTTTCCAACATAGCACAAAAACAAAAAATCGATAAAAAGCTCGAGCTAAGCAAAAAAACTAACAATACAATTTTTACGCTCTATCCACACATTGATCCAAAGAACTTTATTATTGCTATAGGTGCCTCCACAGGTGGTACAGAGGCCATCAGAGTCGTCCTGGAAAACCTGCCACCCAATCTGCCACCTATCGTCATTACGCAGCACATGCCCGTGGGGTTTACCAAATCTTTTGCCAATAGATTAGACTCTCTTGCCCGTCTGATAGTCAAAGAAGCAGAAAACAATGAGCCCTTGAGGCAGGGTTTTGCATATATAGCCAGAGGAGACAGACACCTGGCCATAATGAAAAAGGCCGGTAGATTTTATGCCCGCCTGCTGGACACACCACCTGTTAACAGGCACAAACCTTCTGTTGACGTCCTATTCAGCTCTGTAGCAGACAACTACGGCAAAAACGCCATAGGAATTATTCTTACAGGAATGGGTGGCGATGGTGCACAAGGGCTAAAAAAAATGCACGAAAAAGGTGCATATACAATAGCACAAAATGAAGATACTTGCGTTGTCTTTGGGATGCCGCGCGTTGCCATAGAACTTGGAGCTGCTGACCAGATACTGCCATTATATGACATTCCTTTTCACCTAAAAACAAAGCTTGGCACAGAAAAGCAGATGAGAATATAAAATACAATAAAATAACTTGGCCTTTCTTTTAGCCACCCGCAACATAAACCCTATATTAGAGCGCTTTTCACCTAATGCGGGTTTTTGAAAAAAATCGGAAATTTTGACATTGCGCGACACGACCGATATTTTTGGGCGCTAAGAGCACACAGCTACACCACCAGCTATAGCTGCTTACGCAGCCTTGCAACTGGGATACCCATTTGTTCACGATATTTAGCCACTGTACGACGAGCTATCCTGTAGCCCTTTTCCTGAAGTATCTTCGCTAGTTTCTCGTCGGTAAGAGGTTTACTTTTGTCCTCTTTTTCGATAGCTTCCTTGAGAATTTTCTTTATCTCACGTGTAGATACTTCCTTGCCATCTTCGGTCTCAAGCCCTTCGGAAAAGAAATATTTCAACGGATAAATACCAAAAGGCGTCTGGATGTATTTGCTATTAGCAACACGGGAAATTGTAGAGATGTCCAGACCAGTGAGCTCTGCTATGTCTTTGAGAATCATTGGTCTGAGCTTGGCCTCATCACCCGTACGGAAGAAATCTTGTTGATAATCTAATATTGCCTTCATGGTCTTGTATAGGGTTTCCTCTCGCTGCTTTATAGCATCAATAAACCATTTTGCCGAATCAATCTTTTGTTTGAGGAAATTGACTGTTTCTTTCTCCTTGGTATCAAGCTTTTTCTTGCCTTTTTTCTGTAGCTCTCTTACCATATCTTGGTAGTAACTACTTATATGCACGGGTGGAACATTACCAGAATTTAACGATAAATAAAGCTGGCCATTAACATCCTGTAAGACAAAATCCGGAATAATTTGTTGCGTATTATGCCGAGGTGCAATAGGTTGATAAAAATTTGCTGGCTTTGGATTAAGGTGCTTTATCTGATCAATAACCTGGCGTAATTCTTCATTTGAGAGACTAAGCTTTGCCTTGAGCTTGTCATAATGCTTTTTGATAAATTCATCAAAATAATTCTCTATCACATTTTTAGCCAGTTGAAGTGTAGAATCATCTGGTTTCTGTTTTAGTTTTCTCTCAAGCTGCAACAATAAACATTCTTGCAAATCACGTGCTCCTAATCCTGGCGGATCAAATGACTGTATGATCCTGAGAATATCCTCGACCTTTTCTGGCGACACATCAAGTCCATAAAAAATTGCAAGGTCACTGGCTATTGACTCAACATCACGACTAAGATAACCATCATTATCAATGCTACCTATAATATATTCTGCTATTTGTCTGTCAGCACCTTCAAGGTCAGTAAAGCCCACTTGCTCGAGCATATAATCTCTGAACGATTTGGTAGAGGCATAAGGCACTGTTTTTTCCTCTTTGCTATAATCTTTCTGAAGATTAAGCTTGTAATAAGGTATATCATCATCGTCAGGGATTAAGTCTTCGGGAGCAAATTCATCCTCATAAGAAACCTCTTCTATAGGCCCGTTGTCATCTTGTTCATATTCATCTACAGAATCATAATCATCTTCTGCTGAGAACTCTTGTTCCTGAATATCACTATAATCGTCGGGCGTCCCCTCTTCCAGCACTGGATTCTCTTCTATCTCTTTCTTGATTCTCTGCTCCAGTTCCATAATAGGAACTTCCAGGAGCTTGATTAGCTGTATCTGCTGTGGAGAAAGTTTCTGAACAAGCTTTTGCTCTAATTTCTGCCTAACTTTTGCCATCTGTCAATATTAATGTTCTTTGGTGCAATATATAAATTTTGGATGTTTTTGGCAAAGATTTTGTTAATAAAAAATTTTTATTTTAATATCCTGAAAATACAGCACTTACTAAAATCACAATATCTTTTTACAAAAAGAGCTTACGCAAATATCGTCGTATAAATATATCAGTTCCTACGAATTTTAATATCACAAAAATCTATACTCTTAAGCCAGAAAACAAACGGCAATCATCATGCTATGACAGTGCGGCGAGCACTCCGAAGCAGCGCAAGGAGATGATGCTTTCATAGGCAGCAGCCTGACTACTTAGAGTGGTCAGGCTGCTTGCCGAGAGGTATGTTATCTGATATGGTTAGTTAGTATCTTTGGTTTGTAAGTCGCGTATGTGGGGCAATCTGCCAGGCCTCCAAAAACAGTCAGACGGACCAAGAATTGCGGCATGGCGGCGCTCTGCCATGCAGGGTTAATAATAGGTCTAATAATAGAGACGTCCTCGTGGACTCTGCAATGTGATAAAAAGTCCCGCAAGGGACGACCTAAAAAAGCGTTGTATGGCAAATACAAAGTATTCTTGCAAAGCATAAAAATTCCAAAAGCCGCTAGTCATTATCTCACCCTGTATGGAAATGCAACACTAATTTGCGAAGCAAAATTTATTTCCTGTAGCCATTTATCCAGTAAACTGGTGAAGTGCGCCTACCAAAACGATTAATCTGAAAATATGCAGTATCGCCCGGACGCACTATAATACAAACATAAGCATGCCCTGAATGGAAGCTCTCCTGCCCAGGCTTCATGCGTCTGTTGTAGTCGAAATCATAAAGCGGCGGTATGACAAGATTATGTTTCTGGTCAATATAACCAAACTTAAACAGATAAGGCTTTTGTGGGTCATAAGTATATTTAACCAATTGAAGTCCCTCGCTCATTGGCTTGACAGCATGATAATATCGTGCAGGATTCTGTTTTAGCCGTTGCTTGGCCAATTTAATGTAATTATTCAAATAAGTTTTGGCCAATTGATATTTCTTCATTGCCTTTGCATCATTGCGATCATAGATAAAAGCTCTTCTATATGCTCTAACAGCACTATCCAGAACGTGAATGCGGCGAACGCCATACAACTTGTATTTTTTCATAAACCAGTCGCCTTTAGTAAGAGCTGCCTGATGCAAATTCCATATTTCTATCGTAGGACTGTTGACAGCAGCAACCGAGGTGGTTTTATAACTCTTTACAACTCCTGCAATAATAACGGCAAATATTGCAATGACAATGACAATAGTAGTAGCAATGACCGACTTTTTTAGTCGTGATAGTTCTTTTGCATTTATCAGTTTAAAATCATTATTAATATCAATGAATCGAGCCCAGAATAGACTTAATTGTGCTATAACGGGTATTCTTGCAGCTGAGACGCTCATTGTTTTGGCCAGACTGCGCTTTGTCTGAAGTCGCTTCTTTATATTTCTAAACCGGTTTGTAACTTTGCCCATGGCCTGAGAGTATGCCTTTTGTGCTTCTTTATATAAACCTGATTCCATGAGCATATCTCCCAGTAGTTCGTTATATTTAACTATAGCTTCAATCTCCTTGGGTTTCAATCGCAAAGCCTCCTCATAATTTTCAAGAGCTTCTAATTTTCTGTCCTTTACCTGCAACAAATCTCCAGAAAGAATTTTTTGCTCAAAAACGAGTTGTTTCTTTACTTCTCTATATGACTTTTCTACTTCTTTCGCCTTGGACTTAAAATGCTTTTGCAAATCATCTTTGCGTTTATCAAGTAACTCATAATAAAACAGCGCCTGATCGTATTTTCTATCTACTTCATTGGTTTTGGCCTTGAAGTATAGATCTAATGTTTTTAGCCCTTTAGCATCTTTTTCATCTGGTGTCTGTGTAAAACGTATAGGATCAAAATCGCTAATTGCTCTGAGTCTGTTGATCTGTTCTTTTTCCTCCTTCGTTAGACTTTCTATTGCAGAAATAACAGATAGATAAGAATCTCGAATTTTATAATATTCAGCCAGCTTTACCGACGCATATTTTTCGGTATCATCTGCGGCCTGGGGCTGTGAAGAATCTATCTCCATGGTTTGTCGATCAGATGACTTTTGCTCAATTTCTTGCATCTCCGACGCTTCTGTCGCTGTCTGTGATGATGCCTGCTCAATTCCTTTCTCTTCTATAGCTTGCTTTTCCTGGTGTTGGCCTGATGTTTTCTCTGTAGAGTCTTGTGATAATCGCTCGGTTTGTTCTGACCTATTGTTCTGGGCCTGTGTCTGTTCCTCAGTCTGGTCAGATGCAGCCTTTGACTTAGGCTCTGTCTCGCCGTGCTCTGAGTTTTGCTTCTCAGGCTGCATAGCCATAGCTTGATTATTTTTCTCAGCTAATGGCTGCTCTGCGTCTTTTGGCTCTGACCGCTGCTGATTCTTTTCTTGTGATGGCAGGTCAAACTCAAAGTCCATAGCAGGCTCCGGGGCTTGCGATTGCTCGACGTTTTCGCTTGATGTTTTTTCCTGAGTAAAAGTATCAAGTTTATACTTTTTTAGTAAATCAAGGATTTGTTTTCCCTGTAAAATATCAATCTCAATATTATGCGCATCAAAATTCTTATATTTCCACTGATTCCACCATTTATAGTCATCATCATCAAAGTGGTAAGGAGTACACAAAACCCACTTAGAAATTTTTATCTTTTTATCTTGTATAACTTCCAATGTATGATTGAATGCCTTGCGTATCTGACTTTTACGGGAATTAGTGAGCTTATCAAAAAAGAATTTAGGTAGGTAAACCAAAATAAGATTGTCATCCTCTTTTACATCATCTATCTTATTGGCATTAATGAGCTTACGACCTGGGTAATGATAGCTCAACAGTTGAAGACAAAGGCTGTCAAATTCAAATCTTGCATTATACTCACCCCCATTTTTGAGAATGAATTCTGACCAGAAATTTTCCATAATAAACTGATTTCAAATGTAAAATTTGTAATGTATTGGTTCCTTAGCAAATATATATTTTTTCTAACAATCTTTAAATAAATTTTGTGAAAAATTATAAGCTTAAGGTCAAGTATGTATTTAAAAATGAAATCGCATTTATACTAGTTTTAAACCAGCAAGCCAAATTCTCAATATCCAAGCCAATATAGGAATATAATTTGCATGAGTAAAGTAAAGTAAAACTAAGAATAACGACTATAGAAACATTAGACGAACATACACACCTGGTTATACCTTTTGTAGAATTACATGAGGCCGAAGAAACCATGTTGCTGATTGAACGCCTTTTTGCCTTGGGTGTGGACGGGGTTTTCTTGTCCAACAATGCTGTCCCATGCGAAGAAGTGCTGCTATTTTACCGCAGAGTCAGAAATGCATTTCCCAATAAATGGTTAGGTCTGAGCCTTAATGATATTTTTCCACATGAAATATTAGAGATTTTCCCACTCGATGCAGACGCATACTGGATAGACGACTTACTTATAAATCAAGATGAAATAGAGAACAAATACATTGATAACGTCCTAGAGCTCAAGATAGTAAAACATTGGAAAGGGCAAATTATAGGCCAGCTAAAAATATCAATTTACGATGACGAGAAGGACTTTAACTTGGCCATGAGAATAGCTAAAAATTTTGTCGATATAGTGGCTTTTAAATCCATTAATAGCCTTTCGAAAACAAAGCAATTTCTCAACTCCATTCGTAGTAGTGTCAATCCACGTAGCCTGGGCATGAGTTTCTCTGACATTGAAAACAAAAACATTAGACATTACTTACCTTATGTAAAATATCTTCTTTTCTTCGATCAGCAGGGTGGGCGTAGTTTTGCCAATGATAAAAAAATCCCCCATCTTCTTAGCTTGGTGCGCTCTTATGAAAACGATTTCACTCACCAAAAGTAGATTTTAGCTAAAAAATAAACATTTTATTTACAATATTTATAAGTTTGCCTTTAGACTAAAATTTACTTGCATGAAATTTTTTCATCTTGAGAGAGAATTCTTTCGGTACAAACCTGAGTATCTTGCTGCTATTGAAAAAGTCTTAGATTCAGGCTCTTATATAGAAGGGCATTTATTAGACGAATTTGAAGAAAAATTCGCACAATTCATAGGGTCAAAATATGCTGTGGCACTGGGCTCTGGTGCTGACGCACTTACAATGTCTCTGAAAGCATGTAACATAGGCATTGGAGACGAGGTTATCACAACCAACTTTGCACCTGCCGCTCTGCTGGTGTCTATAGTAAACTCAGGTGCAAGACCTATCTTCGTCGATATTGACCCGCAAACAGGAATGATGGACTATTCCCTTTTAGACCAAGCCATCACACCTTTTACGCGTGCTATAGTACCATTTCATTTTAACGGATTTTGCGAAGATATGGACAAAATTAATGAGTTTGCCCAGCAGCACAATTTACTCGTCATAGAAAACGCATGGCAAGCAGTAGGCACATATTTCAAAGGCAAGCATGCTGGCACATTTGGCAAGGTCGGTGTCTTTAGCTTTTATCCAACGACAACCTTAGGAGGATTTGGGGACTCTGGCGCAATTGTTACAGATGACAAAGATTTGTATGAGCTTTTGAAAAAAATGCGACATTCCGAGCACTTCGATATAAATATCGAACGTAAGACCTTCATCAGTCGTATGAACGAAATACAGGCTGCTTTTCTACTCGTTAAGTTGCGGTATTTAGAAGATTCTGTATATCGTAGGCAAACAATTGCACAAAACATTATGCAACGCCTGCCAGATGTCAATTTCCTCAGCCCCAGAATAGGCTGCGAACCTAACTACTTTCTACTCAGCTTTATTACAGAGCAAAGAGAAAAATTATTGAAATTCTTGGCCGAAAATGATGTTCACCTAAACGTCTATTATCCTTATGTACTAAATAAATTAGATAAATCTAATCCACTGTATTACAAACAGTATCCCGCAAGTGAGAAGCTCAGTAAACAAATCATTGCATTGCCGCCAAGTGTAGATATGACCAAACTGGAAGTGGACAAAATAGTCAGTCTCATTCAAAAGTTTTATAATGAACAAAAGGGTTGATTTTCTGAAATATTTTTACTCTCCGCTGCTTATCGCATTGGTGTTTATTATCTCTGCCTTTTTATTGTATTTTCGACAGAGTCTAAATTTATTAGGCATCGTTATATTCTCTCTTTTCGTACTTGTCTTCGATGTGCTTTGGATTGCATTTTTTGCATATTTAATGGACAAGACACAGTCAAAAATTAGCTGGCAATGGCTTTATATAGTGTGGCTTATATCACTAGGATTTTTTGTATGGGCGCTATATAGCAAATTGTTGACTAACCTATACTTTTACCGTGATATAATTGCACTGGCTCTCTCTGGTGTTCTATTTTTTCAGGCTATTGATAGGGAAAAATGGGCAGCCTTTGCTCTGGGCATAGTCTCGGCTTATCTGTATTACGCTTCTATCAAAAGCGATTTACTTTTTTATACCTTAGTCTTGTGGTTAATCATAGTGGGTCTGGCCCTGGACAAACTAAAAAACACCAACAACCTGAGTATAAAACAAATAACTATTTACTTTGTATCAGGAATTGTTTATCTCGCTCTTGCCATTTGGGGGCTGAACATTGTTGAAAAAATATTTTTCTAATTTCCTGACAACACCTAATCAGTCCTTAGCAACAATGATAAAATATTTTTTCTTACCCTTGCGAATGAGAATATATTTACCATTGAGAAGATCGTCCCTGTTTACGATTAATTCCTGATTTTTGACTTTTTCCTGATTGATGTTTAAGCCGCCTTCTTTGATAAGTCTGCGCACTTCACCTTTGGAGCCGAAAATTTTTGTTTTTTCTGCAAGAAGCGTAACAATGTCAATGCCTTGGGACAATTCCTGACTAGCTATTTCGAATTGTGGAACGCCGTTGAACACATCCAGGAAGGTTTGCTCATCCAGGCGCTCGAGTGTGTCTTTTGTTCCTTTGCCAAAAAGAATAGAGCTTGCCTCGATTGCCTTTTTCAATTCCTCCTGGCCATGCACCATACTTGTCATCTCCTCTGCCAGGCGGCGCTGAAGCAAACGTAAATGTGGATTCTCACGATGCTGACTTATAATGTCTTCAATTTCATTTTTTGACAAAAAAGTAAAGACCTTAATGTATTTCTCGGCATCAACATCAGATGTATTGATCCAGAATTGATAAAATTGATATGGTGAAGTTCTACGTGGGTCCAGCCATACATTCATGCCTTTCTCTGACTTACCAAACTTTTTGCCATCAGCTCGTGTAATCAGGGGTATAACCAGGCCATAAGCATCGTTTTCATGCCCCAGTTTACGGCGAATAAGCTCTGTTCCAGTTGTAATATTTCCCCATTGATCAGAGCCGCCCACCTGCAATTTGCAATTATAATGTTCGTACAAATAAAGAAAGTCGTAACCTTGTAGCAACTGGTATGTAAATTCTGTGTAAGAGATGCCTTTTTCCATGCGTTTCTTGACAGACTCCTTGGCCATCATATAATTAACAGTAATATGCTTACCAATATCACGCAGGAATGCCAGTAGTGTATAATCTTTTGTCCAATCATAATTATTAACCATCAATGCACCATTAGACTTAGATTCATCAAAGTCAAGAAAACGAGCCACCTGTTTTTTTAAGGCTTTTTCATTATTGCGAATAGTTTGCTCATCCAGCAGAGGGCGTTCCTCGTCTTTGCCCGAAGGATCACCTACCATGCCCGTTGCACCACCTATAACAATAATAGGTCTGTGCCCATAATTTTGTAGATGTTTCATTATAATCAAGGTAGCCAAATGCCCGACATGCAAGGAATCGGCCGTTGGGTCAATGCCCAAATATGCTGTAACCTTGTGTTTTTCGAGATATTCCTGTGCTCCAGGTGTTGTGTCTTTGAGCAGTCCGCGCCATCGTAATTCATCTATTACACTCATAATCTGTGAATTTCAAAATTTTGGTTTAATTGCAAAAATAAAATTTCTCTCTTTCAGAAAAAAATAAATTCTGCCTTGGCACTTGAATAAAGAAAATATTAGCCAGCAGTACATGGATTAAACTAAATAAAATGCAAAATAAAATTTGAAAATTTATGACTGTAAGGCGTGTTTTTAAATATTTCTTACAAATAATAATTTGTATAAATTTGAAAATAAAAAAAGTAGTACTATGGTCTGGAGAATAATTGTTGTAGTTTTTTCTTACATCTTGTTCTGGGCACATCTGAGTCGCCATCACTTAGACCCATGGTCATATTTAGCCTTCCTTGTGCCACTATTGTTTCTGATTAAACGTAAATGGGCTCTGCGAGTGATGGAATATTTACTCTATATAGCCACCTTGTCGTGGATATACACAACAGTAGATATTTTATTAATAAGATTACACAATGGTCAACCTTATGTGCGCTTTCTGGTAATAATGATTGCTGTGATAATCTATACAATTTTTTCTGCCTTGGTGCTCAGATCAAAAGTATTTGACAAAAAATACAAATGAGCTAGCAGAATAAATTCGAGTAAAATCTGAACACAGCACAGATATAGACAACAGAGAGCAAATTCGTCGGAATCTGCTCTCTGTGCATTTAGTAAACCATCAGAAATCCAAACTAAGGAACGAAAGGTTGGTATTAGAGTTAACTTCCTGGGGAAGCTTGCCAAAATGGAATACACGAGCAGGTTTGTCACCGATTAACTGTATCTTGTCATCTTCGACCACAAGAGCCGTACCTTCCCTGAGTCCAATTACATATACATTACGGTTAGCTTCCAGAAATTCCTCTATTCGCTGCTCACGAGTCTCGCCAGCATGACCGGCTGGATTGGCATCCAAATAATGTGGATTAATCTGGAAATTAATAAGACTCAAAGCTATAAAAGAATGCGGCTCGACTATAGGCATGTCATTGGTAGTCTTAATAGTAGGACAGGCAACGTTACTCCCTGCGCTCCAGCCAATATAAGGCACGCCATTATTGACCTTGTGGTATATAGGATTAATCAGCCCATTCTCTTGCAAAAGCTTGAGAAGCTGGAAAGTATTACCACCACCTACCACTATTAAGTCTGCCTGTTCTATCGCTTTCTGTGGATGCGAAAAATGATGAATCGATTTGACTGTCAGGCCAATTGTTGATAATTTCTGATTGACTTTCTTTTCGTATTGATCATAACTAAACGTAACAGCAGCATAAGGAATAAAAATCGCATTTTGTGGGCGAAAATCTCCAAGAAAATTATTAATTTTAGGTACAGAATGACCTAAATATTCTTCACCTGCATTAGTAGAGTTGCTTATTAACAGAAGTCTCATCATAATAACGTGTTTTATAAAAACTGTTTGTTTTTGGTCTATAATTTATTCAAATTTACAAAAATTACCTAAAATTTTTGACTATGAAAAAAGTTTTATTCGCTTTAATCGTCTTGAGCTTAATCTTGTCTTCTTGTAAAAGCACTGAGAAATTGTTACGAGAAGGTCATTATGACGAAGCTGTCAATATATCTGTCAAAAAGCTCCAGCGAAACCCCAGTAACGAAAAGCAGGCAAACATTCTGAAAATGGCATATCCCAAGGCAGTGCAAAAGGATATGGAGAGAATAAAATTTCTCAAGCAAGAAGGTCAACCCAGTAGCTGGGACGAAATTTATAATCTTTATGTCAAGCTCAAAAAAAGACAAGACCTTGTGGAGACCGTAACCCCTGTGAACGCGGGCGGCACACAAGTAAAATTCGCTCATGTCGATTATGACCCATTAATCATTGATGCCAAGAACCACGCAGCACAATATCATTATGCCATGGGGCAGCACCTGATGAAGCAAAACAACAGATACGCTTTCCGCAAAGCATATCAGGAATTTAGCAAAGCAAAATTTTACAATCCTGCATATCTGGATATTAATAATCTAATGGCTCAATGCCTTGCCAATGGTACAACCTATGTCCTGCTCAAACCAGTGAACAAAACAATTTATCGTCTGCCAAATGATTATCTTCAGAATTTAGTTAATTTCCCTCTGGACAAGCTCAATTCTCAATGGATTATCTACCAAAACAGGGATGATGGCAAGACCAATTACGATGTCATTGTGTATGTTGTGCTCAAAGCTGCTAATATCACGGCAGACAAGGAAATCGAAAAAGATTACACGGAAACAAAAAAAATACAGACCGGCTACTTCATCAAACGCGATGCAAACGGACACACTGTTCTTGATTCAAACGGCAATCCAGTTAAATTGCCAAAATATTCTACTGTTTCGTGCCAGGTGCGTGAATTTCAACAAATTAAAATAGCAACGATAATTGGAGAGCTTCAATATTATGACACCCAGTCAGGACAGATTGTTAAGACAGTGCCAATATCCGCCGAACATCGTTTCTTTAATGCTTATGCCACAGCAAACGGGAATATGAAAGCATGCTCAGACCGCACGCGTAATATGCTCGATAATAGGCCAGTTGCATTTCCACATAATATTGATATGATAATTGCAGCAGGACAGACACTAAAAGACGTAATATGGCAAGCACTTGTAGATAACCGCTATTTCCTGACCAGAAAATATTAATGCAAAAATTTTAACTTTATATAGCTGATAGAGAATAAATTCACAGTATATCTACAAGTGATGTTAACATCCAACAGGAGATTAAGATTACAACGTAGAAAAACTAAAATCTGCGGAAAAAGAGCAAATCATTTATGAATCAAAACAGAAATGCACTTGAAAGGGCTGTATTAGTAGGCGTTTCACTAAAAAGCGACCCTGACGAAAAAATCAATGAATATCTTGACGAGCTAGAATTCCTGGCATATACAGCAGGAGCAGAAGTAATTGGGCGTTTCAAACAGCGCTTGGAACGCCCTAACCCCAGCACTTATGTCGGAATGGGCAAATTAAATGAAATACGCGATTTTGTTCGCAACAATAGAATCAATATAGTGATTTTCGACGATGACCTATCTCCATCTCAGCAGGCGCGTATCGAAGATTATCTGAAAGCCAAGGTAATAGACCGCACGCGCCTTATACTGGATATTTTTGCCATGCGTGCCAAGACTGCTATCGCAAAAGCACAAGTGGAGCTGGCACAATACGAATATCTCTTGCCTAGATTACGAGGCATGTGGAAACACTTGGAACGTCAACGCGGCGGCATTGGTCTGCGTGGTCCTGGCGAGAAAGAACTTGAGACAGACCGTCGGCACATCCGTGAACACATGGCTCGGCTGCGCCGTTCCCTCAAAAAATTTGAAAATCAAAAAAATATACAACGCAAAAGTCGCGGTAAACTGGTGCGAGTAGCACTGATTGGCTATACAAACGTAGGCAAATCGACCTTGATGAACGTCCTGGCAAAAGCCGATGTTTTTGCTGAAAACAAATTGTTTGCTACCCTGGACACAACCACGAGAAAAGTGGTCATTGGTAACCTGCCTTTCCTTATCTCTGATACGGTCGGATTTATACGTAAACTGCCAACACACCTAATAGAATCTTTTAAATCCACGCTTGATGAAGTCCGAGAAGCAGACATTTTGCTGCATGTAGTAGATATTTCCCACAAAGAATTCGAAGAGCATATCCGTGTAGTCAGCAAGACTCTGCAAGAGCTCAAAGCTGCTGACAAGCCTGTTATCCTGGTCTTTAACAAAATAGACCTGTATCAATATCAACCAAAGGATGAGTTTGACCTCACACCCAAAACAAAAGAGAACTTTACCATACAGGACTGGGAGAAAACATACCTGGCACACGGAGAGACAAAGGCTGTTTTTATCTCGGCAAAAGAAAAAAACGGAATCGACAGACTCAGACAACTGCTTTATCATGAGATTCGCAAGATTCATATAACACGCTATCCTTACGAAGATTTCCTCTATCCCGACGACTACCTGGAACTGAAATAAAAAACATAAATCACAATATCATGAAGCAAATAATTACTGTCTCTATCACACTACTGATATGGATTACGACCTGGGCTGGTAATTATTCCATCACTTCCCCAAATGGTCTGTACATGGTTACAGTAGAAGTTAAAGGCCAGATAAATTGGCAGCTGTATTACAAAAACCATAAAGTCTTTTCTGCTCAGGGTATTGATATTCATTACAGAAAGAATAAAAAAAATAAATGGAAAGTAGAATCATATAACAAACTAAACGACAAAGATTTTAATGGCATTTCTCTTATTCTAAATAATGATTTTAGCCTGCAATTGCGCTTGTACAACAATGGCTTTGCTTACCGCTGGATAGGCGAACACAAAGATTCCCTGAAGATTTATAATGAAAATCTTAACCTGAGATTTGCACCCGAAGACGAAATATTTTTCCCAAAAGAAAAAAGCTTTATTTCACATCAGGAGAGGCTTTATAAACATGAAAAAATTTCTGACCTTAAAAATGGCGACTTTGCTTATCTACCAATATTAATACGTACACCGGGTCTGAGCATACTGATAACAGAAGCAGACTTGTATGATTACCCACATCTGTTTCTCAAAGCCGATAATGGACTATTAACCAGTATTTTCCCGCCTGTACCCCTCGTCACAAAGCCAGCAAAGCTGGAGTCTGACCGGAATCAGATTATTCTTAAGCAAGCACCATATATTGCCGACACAAAAGGTGAACGCTATTTCCCTTGGCGTTTGTTTATGCTCGCCCCGCAGGAAAAAGACCTAATGGCAAACAATTTAGTCTGGGAGCTATCACGTCCCAA
>JALWCU010000376.1 GCA_027015275.1 Bacteroidales bacterium
GGCCTTGGTCGGGATGGGAGGACTTGAACCTCCGACCTCCACATTATCAGTGTGGCGCTCTAACCAGCTGAGCTACATCCCGTCGCTCACAAAAGCAATGCAAAAATATATGTTTGAAAAAAAAACTCCAAATATTTCAACTAAAAAATTCCTTAATTTCTACCTACAGGGATAAACAAACTAAAGGTCAGCAGAATAACACTAATACCAATTATAGCCCATGCTACACCAAGCCAATCTGCCATTGCACCCAGTCCCAAAGATATAGCAGCAGACAGTAAAGTCTTTATCTGATTTTGCGTAGAAACACCTGAAGCAAAAATCTCTGTTCTGAAAATTTTATTCAGATATGCTACAGAAATAGGTTTACGCATATTATGAATAATAAAGATCGCCATAAACAATACAACTGCCCACACAAGACGGTCATAATGCTCCAATAAGCCAGAGCCCATACCCAAAACAAGGATAAACATCAGCAGTCCATTAACCCAAAATGCCAAATCATTCTTGAGCTTAATTAAATGTGAAGCGTGTCTGGAAGCATAAGAACTTAGTATATAGACCACAAAATAGACAATGCCTATCCATACTGTTATCTTCTGCTTGTCAGTCATAGTAGCCAGCCAGACTAAAGGCAAGCTAAGCGCCATCTGTTTGATAAGCGGCTGTATATAATCCTTTAGTGCCTTGAAATATGCTTCTACAAGTGACAGATTTGTCAGGTACCTCAAGGCAGTCCAATTCTTGACAGTGTGCCAAAACTCCCGCAACACTTCGCCTGCCGTTATTTGGCCGCCTTTGTGCTTTATGTCCTTGTCTATCCACTTGGGATAGGAAGCAATAAGCAAAAATCCTAGTACATAAGGCACAATGGTATAAAGATAGATCGATGTATAATTATTCGTTGTAAACACAAGGAAAGCGGCTACCAACGATGATAATGCTGAGCCGAGTTGTGAGCAAGAACGCGTATGTCCGTAATAATCAACTTTAAAATCCGACCAGCCTTTGACTTCGAGGTAATGGTAAATCATTGCTTTATTAGTGCCACTACGAAAAGCATCAGCTATACCGTAAAAAATTATGGCAATGAAGAAAATCCAAAAAACAGCACCAAAAGCAAAAATAACATAGCTGACTATATACATGACATACGAGAAAAGCAAAGATTTTTTTCTACCTACCGAGTCTGCCATCAATCCAGATGGAATCTCAAATAGGTTTGTTGTAATCTCACGGGTAGCATACAGTATTCCTATCTGCGTAAAGCTCAGGCCTTTGTAACGCAGAAAAAGAATAAAAAACGGCTCAAAAAAACGCAGATTTTTCAGAAATCCATACAAACAAAATTTGTAATATTGCAAATCTTTGCGATACATAAGATAAATTTTTGGGCTGCCGTTAGGCAGCCCAAAAATAACGAATATTATTATTTATTTTCGCTTGACAAAAGGGCCTTTATTTTTTCATGAGTTTTATCCGCTACTGGCACTAGAGGCAGACGAAGCTCATTTTTTATCATTCCTTTGATACTCAGTGCTGCCTTAACACCGGCAGGATTGCCGTCTTCGAAAATGGCATTTGTCATTGGCAAGATCTTGTAATGCAGCTCTCGAGACTGCTCATACTGCCCAGCCAGAGCCAAACGTACCATTTGGGACATTTCCTGTGGATAAACCATTGCCACAACAGAGATGACGCCTTGCACACCAATGGAAATTAACGGTAATGTAATGGCATCATCCCCCGAGAGTACTGTGAAATCATCTGGTTTATTGCGGATTATCTCCATTATTTGTCCCATGTTCCCAGAGGCTTCTTTAATAGCCATAATGTTGGGGTGTTCGGCCAGCTTCAATGTGGTCTGTGCATCGATATTTGATCTTGTGCGTCCGGGCACATTATATAAGATAACCGGCACTGGCGAAACTTCTGCAATTGCCACAAAATGTTCGTAAAGCCCACGTTGGTTAGGTTTGTTGTAATACGGTGCAACAGAAAGAATTGCGTCAATACGTGAGAAATCACCACGAGCATTGATGCTGTTTATTACAGCCTGTGTGTTATTGCCGCCGAAACCTGCTACAATGGGCAAGCGTCCACCATTGACCTCTATTACAAAGTCCAGTACCTGGTTCCGTTCGTCGCTGGTCAGAGTTGCACTCTCACCGGTAGTTCCTAAGACGACCAAAAAGTCTATGCCATTGGATATTAGATGCTCTACTAGATTACCCAGGGCTGGAAAGTCAATGGTCTTATCCTCGTTGAACGGCGTTACTATGGCTACGCCTGTTCCACGTATTTTTTTGACAGCCATATTATTGTGTTTTTATAGTAGTTAAGAAATTAATTACTTGATTCACAAAGTTTTCTATAGAATCTGTCTTCGTCTTGATCAATATATCTGCCAGTGTATCGTCTGAGAAATATGGTAAGGCTATTTGCCGTGCATTTAGAGAAGCCAAAAAATATTCTAGTATAAGGTTTCGCTCAGTATCATAGCCAATGGCAAGATCATATTCTTTGTTTAAAAATTCTGTGCTTTGACTTGAATCTATTTTAATGATGCCTAGTATTTGCTTGTACGTTATAACCTGGTTAGCACTCTGATTATTTTTCTTTTTTGTAAGGAAAACAAGATAGACGTCTTTGCCATCGCGTTTGAGTCTATCCACTGCTTTTTTAATATGCTCATTATCAAAGTCTTTATCAAAATCCAGAACGAATATAATGTGCTTGACCTGCTCATAAGGTACGAAAGAATAACCATGAAGTGAGCGATTCTGGCGGGTTTTATTAATCAGTATTTTATCCCAAAAACTTAAGTTATTCATAAAGACCAACTATAAATTTAAGACAAATTTAAAAAAATAAATAACTTTACCTACTCTTTTGCAAACACAAAAAATAAATACACACATGCTGGAATTAGATTTCATTATCCGAAAAGCTCTCGAGGAAGACATAAAAAACGGTGATCATACAACATTATCTATAATTCCGCCAGAGGCAGAGGGCTCTGCACAATTGCTTATTAAAGACACTGGTATATTAGCCGGTATTGCTGTAGCACGTAGGGTTTATGAAATTTTTGACCAAAACTTAGAAATGAAAATTTTTATCAGTGACGGTGAAAAAATAAAGCCTGGGGACATAGCTTATGAGGTAATGGGCAGTGCTCGTTCTATCTTGCAAACAGAACGTCTCGTGCTCAATATCATGCAGAGAATGAGCGGTATAGCCACCCAGACAAGCTATTATGTGCAGGCAGTGAAAGGGACAAAAGCTGTTATTCTTGACACAAGGAAAACAAGTCCTTGTCTTAGACTTCTGGAAAAAATGGCTGTGCGAATAGGTGGGGGAAGTAATCACAGGGCAGGGTTGTATGACATGATAATGATTAAGGACAATCACATTGATTTTGCTGGCAGCGTGGAACAAGCTATTGACCGAGTACATAGATATTTAAAAGAAAAAAATTTTGACCTGAAAATCGAAATAGAAGTGCGTAACTTTGACGAATTGGACCGAGTGTTGAATAAAGGCGGCGTCCATCGTATCATGCTGGACAACTTCAGCCCTGACGATACACTCCGAGCTGTTAAATTAATTAATGGCCGCTATGAAGTCGAATCATCCGGTGGCATAACGCTCGAAAACATTCAGCATTATGCTCTCGCTGGCGTGGACTTTATCTCTGTGGGTGCTCTGACTCATCAGATACACAGTTTGGACATGAGTCTGAAAAAAACTATCTAAGTGTCAGGCAAATGCTTTTTCGCTAAGTCATGAGCTCGCACCTACTGTATGATATTCCACTATTTAAAATTCAACCCCCAAAAATTAAAACAGGCCTTGCTTGAGAGCAAGGCCTGAAAAAACGCGATATGCTTTTGCTCAGTTCTTTTGCTCAATTTTCTTTTCCAGCTCATTGATTCGTTTTTCAATGTCTTGCAAATCGCTGTGTTGGACGAACTTTTTGCTCTCAAGTGTTTTGCGGATAAACTCATCAAACTTGCTGCGTATATCGCGTGAATAGCGCTGCGTGGTCTGCTCAAATTCTTGCTTGATTTTTTTTGCATCAAGCTCGCTAATCTTTGATTCTTTGACCAGAGAGTCAAGCGTCTCTCCCAGTTTCTTGCCCAGGTCAACGGTGAGCCCTAGGCTTATGTAAAAGAATTTCTCCAGAATATTCATAGCAATAATTTTTTATTTCTTTGTCTCTTTGGAAGAACCTTTTTCCTCTTCTTCCAGTTTTTTTTCCAATTCTTCGAGCTTCTTGATAAGCTTTTCGATGTCTTTCTTAGTAGCAAATTTCATTTTCTCAGCAAATTGCTTGATATAGTCATCCATTTCTTGCTGAAGCTGGTCTTTTTTGCCAGCAATATCTTTGACCATTTTATTAATATATCCCTTCAGGTCATCAAGGCTCACATTATTATCCTTAATCAGCTTAGAGACAGATTTTTCCAATTTTTCAACTGCAATAGCTCCCAGGCCTACGCCTGCATAAAATAGCCGTGTAAACAGGGATTCATTTTTTTCTTCATTAGCCATAGCTCAATTTTTTTCGTTCATATTCAAATTTACGAAAAATTTAACCGATTGTTTTCTTAATAAATGTAAACATCTCAGAATTATTTACTATCTTGGTCTGCCCCAGATACATATCCAGAGAAAACTATATTCGATGGATACTGGAATACTGACAAACCAAAGAGTGGTGCTACAGCCACGAGATGCTCGAACAGTTCTGACTGAATTTGCTCATATTCAGCCCAATCCGTGGTTGCTGCAAATACATAAATCTCTATGGGCAACCCTTTATCCGTGGGACTGAGATCACGCACCAACAGGGTCAGATCGTCGCAGAAAAGCCCGTCTTTGACCAAAAATTTCTCTGGTTGCTGCACTTCCACCAAAGCACCCTTGCGTATAATCTCCCGGCGAACCAGATGAATCTTGTATAAATAATTGTTCTCCAGCATATAATGTTCACTGTACTCCAAAAGAAACTTTGTTACATTTTCTAAAACTGTCTTGCCATCTATCTCACGAAGGAATTTACGTACACTGCTGCCCAGCTCTTTGATAAAATCGTCGGGATCATCAATCACAAAACGCTCAATCTCCACACCGTCACGGACAAATTTTTGTTTCTGGTATTTCTTGTAAACACGCAGATTAGCATGCAGATAACGCTCGATATATTCTCTGAATAAACTCACATTTGTATATGCCTTGCCAGTGAGCAGAGAATAAGCATCGCTTTGTCCTGTTACTCCGAGTTCTTTTTTTACCTGCTGGATAAAATCAGCCATCAAAGGACTTTTCTCGAGTCGCTCTATTAGCTCTGGTTTTACGACTTCAATAGTCTGCAAATCAACATAAAGTGCGCGTTTAATACGGCGTCCGCCAGCCATTTGCATTCCCTTCCAGTTGATAAAAGACTCTTGAATCAAGGCATAGGTCGGTACAGTAGCTATGGTCTTATCAAAATTACGAATCTTAACGGTCGTCAGGTTAATGTCCAGAACATCTCCGTCAATGCCACGGCTCGGCAAAGTTATCCAGTCCCCCTCATGTACCATATCATAGGCAGAAAGCTGAATGCCAGCCACAAACCCAAGGATTGTGTCGCGGAAAATTAACATCAAAACAGCAGTCATAGCGCCCAGACCTGCTATAATATTACCGGGTTTCTGACTCAACAAAATTGATATTATCAGGATAATATCGAGGATGTAAACGAGTATTTTAATAACCTGGATGTATTGCTTGAGCGTAAGTTTATAGCCTTTCTTTTCCGAGATAATAGCATAAATGTCGTTGAGAGCATTGAGAAAAGCATTACTTACAAGTGTGAGAGCAATGATTACATAAATAGCCACAAAATCATTAATTATGCTCAGAATCAGGTGGTTGTCGGTAGCCAAAGGCGCCATAAAATAAATTATTGCAGCAGGTACCAGATGAGAAAGGTTGTTGAAAACACCTTTTTGTACAAAAATATCATCATATTCGTTCTTTGAATGCTTAATAATTTGCTCTACTATCTTTATAATTATGCGCTTGGTGATCCAATTACCAATAATTGCCAGCAAAATTATTCCAAAGCCCATAAGGATACCACGCATAGCCTCTGCCTGAGCAGTATTCAATCCCCAATTGCCGAAAATTTCCACCAAATTAGCGCCTAAATTTTCCATAATCACTTTTTTTTGATTTTTTTGAACTAAAATAGCTTGTTTTGGCGCAAAAAACAATAACATGGAACGCAAAGCAGTTTTTCCCGGCTCTTTTGACCCTTTTACAATAGGTCATGAAATTATTGTCAGAAGAGCGATTGAGCTATTTGACCATATTATTATCAGTATCGGAATAAACATGGAAAAGTCCCATCTCTTTCCACTGGAAGTTCGGAAAAAATGGATAGAAGAACTATTTGCCGATGAGCCTAAAATCTCGGTGAAAACTTACAACATGCTAACAGTCGACTTTTGCCGTCAGCAGGGTGCACGCTTTATCCTGCGTGGACTGAGAACATCTGCTGACTTTGAATACGAACGCGTCATCGGTCAGATTAACAGACAATTAGGCGAATTCAAAATAGAAACCGTTTATCTTCTCACACTCCCAGAACATACTTATATTAGCTCAACATTTGTGCGTGAAGTCATTAAATATAAAGGCGATATTAGTAAATTTGTACCACAGAACATTGCCCAAGACATTATGCAAAACTGGTACTAATTTTTTATCTTGTGTAAAAACACACTAATAATGCGCTGGCTAATAACTATCCTTGGACTGATTGCTTCACAATTGCTTTGGGCGCAAAATTTCGAAAGCATAAAAACAATTTGGTCTGGCAAAGATGCCTGGCAACAATGGGACATCTCCGAAACAAACGGCTCTGGACAGCTGAAAACA
>JALWCU010000377.1 GCA_027015275.1 Bacteroidales bacterium
GCTATAGCTCTCCACTCTGCATCTGTCAGTATATCAGGCGAAATATAAAGTTCGTACATTGATACGCCACGAGCAAAGTATAGCAAAGCATTGTTAGTGAACTTATCCAATGGTTCATGCTGACCTCCAAGTTTTTGCAAATTACCTTTAATAATTCCATGTGTCATCAGATTTGCGATAGGAAACCAAAATCCATCCTGTACAAAATCTTGATAAAGAACATAATCACGGTAAGTCATTGCAGCATCACGTTTGCTAATAGAAGGTGCATCACTATATCCATAGTCCCAGCCTTGCATCCAGATTGTATTTGCGTATTTAACCCACCAAGGACTTAGCCATGTCCCAGATGTTATGTTAAGAAAGATCTGTGGTTCGAGAGCACGGACAGCATTACACTTATCAATAAGTAATTGCATAATAGCACGCCTTGAATAGATACCAACAGGATGCCCATGCGTTGGATCACTACATGAGAATTGTATGCCGTCCCATTTGTAGTACCCCACACCGTCATTTTTTACAAAATCTGTTATGCGTTTTTCGAACAAAGCACTATAATTTTTACCGGCAAGACAAAGCTGCTGATTGGCCCAGTTTACAGGATTTCCAGTTACCTCGTAACCATGGGCACGCATCCAGTTTATTCGTTTATTGCGGAAAGAATATCCCCCAGTCGGGCCAAACCAAAGCCCGAGCACTGTGCCATAAGCCTTTAATCTATCAGCTATTGGTTTGAGTCCATTGGGGAAACTTTTGCGGTTCAGCTTCCAGTCGCTCTCATACACATCCCAGCCGTCATCGAGCACAAAGGCATCTAAATGAATGCCATATTTATCAATCATATTTTTCTTTATCAAATCAATAATATGCATAACATTTTTCTGATTCATAATATGGTCTGGGGTTATACCCGGGTACTGGGGAGAGCGCAAATCAAACCAACTATTATATAATGTGTAAGGTCTAACTGGCACCACACGAATATTGTCAATGTATCTGTAAAACCACCATTTAACGAACTTATTAGGTGTAATTCCCATGACAGCCCAAGCAGAACTAATGCCGTTGCTGTCGATTCTTTGCCCTATTTCCTGATAGACTTTTACAATATATCTATCCAAGCAATGTTTAACCTTTTGTGTACCAGCTGGATACTCCAAACCAAAGAACACTCCACCCGAGCCAATGAGAAAAGCTATTGGCTGTCCAAATCCTCCTTTTTTGATATTGCCCGAAGACTCATATTCTGGAAATGTAAAGTCCAAGGGGGCGAGAAACTGCAAGAAATGTTTCGAATAGACTGTATCAAGTACCTTGATTTTACGGCGAATAAAAAAAGCATTATCAGAGAGCTGATAGGTCATAAGCAACCTTATTGTCTCTGGGCCTTGAAACAAGATATTTAGGACTGTCAAAGTATCTGATTTATGCGTATTTGCTGAGATAAATCTAAAATTTCTTTTCGTTAGCCTGAGCTGGTTATCTCCATTCATTATTTTATAAGGTGCCGTCCAATCTGTCCAGAAAATGTTAACGCTAAAGTCTGCATCAGAATAAAATCTTGTTGGTCGCAGTCCAAACCGCTTGATCCATTTAGGCAAGGTCTGAAGTGTATCACTGTGCAAATGCCCGCTATCAAGTACTAAAGTATATTTTATCCTTGAGTTTTGCAGAGTATAGACTTTTGTCTGTGCCAACACTTGGGTAACGAAAAACATGACAAATGCAAAGGTAAGAGACAACTGTTTCATTTCATTACTTTTTTAGACATTAACTATTGCAAGATAAACAAAATTAGGCCGTAATGGATTAAAATTTTTAATTATTTTTTGCTTTGACTTTTCTTGCCATAACGCTGTACTTGTGTTATTTTTTTGTTTTTCTGGGAAATAATTCCTAATATTGACAAAATATAAAATAAAAGCTAAAGAGATGGGCGTACTTTTCCCATGGAAGGATGAATATAATACAGGTTGCGAAGTTATAGATAAGCAACATCAGAAGTTGTTCGATATAATAAATGAGCTTTTTCAGGCTTTCGAAGGAGCTTATGCTGAGAGCAAAGTTCCTCGTATTCTCAAAGAGCTGGAAGATTATACAGTTTATCATTTTTCTACCGAAGAAAAATTATTTGAAGAATATAATTATCCACTCAAAGACCAGCACAAAGCCGAGCATGAACATTTTGTACGAAGAATTAGAAAGTTCAAAGAACAATTAGAAAAAAATGAAAACGATATGATAGCATTTGATGTTATGATTGCTCTTAAAGATTGGCTCGTAGGGCATATTCTCGGCAGCGACCACAAATATATACCATACATCTGCAAAGACTAAAATCTAATGAGATGAGACGTCTTGTGCTCATGTGGCTGGTTTATTTCACAGCTTTAAATCTGAGTGCTCAGAGCATTGATTCACTTAAAAAAAAATTATATGTCTATTCTAATGCAAAAAAAATTCAGGATTTAGTTCAGCTAGCCAATTTTTTCTACAATAATAGCCAACCGGATTCTGCTACTTTTTATATAACCCAGGCAGATAGTCTGTCCCGAGATATTCATGATAATAATCTTTTTGCAAAAATTCTAATTATAAAGGCTAGATTAGCTTATGATAAAAGCAATTTTGCCCGCACAGTATCTTTATGCGATTCTGCTCTTGATCAAGCCACTGACACCAGCGAAATAAATGAAGCCAAGCTGTTACTGGCTGATACTTACTCTGAGATTGGTCTATTTCAGGAATCATACCAGATTTATCGCCAACTTATCGACTATTACAAAAAAAAGCATGATACCCTGACATTGTCTAAATTATACAGTAATATCGGAAACCTCTTCTTTAATGCTGATATGTTGGATTCAGCATTGTATTATTCTCGACATGTTATTTATTTAGATTCACTTCTGCATGACACCAGTTATCTCGTTATTGACTACAGCAACATGGCTGCCAGTTTTCAGGATACTGTTCATCCAGATTCAGTATATTTCTATATCCAAAAAGCTCTCAAATATGCAAAAGAAATAGGAAACCCTTATTTCTTGGGAAGTATATACCTGAACCTCGGCAGCAGCGAAATGGACCAGAAAAAATATAAATTAGCTCTGAAACATCATCTCTTATCTGTCGATTACTTCAGACAAGCTAAACTATACAGTGAGGTCTCCCAGGCTTTTCTGAATATAGTCGAAGATTACTTATTTCTGAGCAAAATAGATAGTGCCAGAGTATATTACGATTCTGCTAAGTCCTATATGCAAAGAATTAGTCAACTGCCTGTGGATTTGAAGTCCTTGTTTTATCAAACTTCCATAGATTTTTATTCTCGGCTGAGAGAATATCAAAAAGCTTTTGAATATTTAAAAAAATATTATGCTTTTAAGGACTCCATACAGCTAAGCCAGCAAAAAAGACAACTCATGTTATACGACATTAAGAACGAAATCATCCATAATAAGCTCAAACTTGAGATAAGAAAAGGAAAAACCAAACAATTAGAATTATGGAAAAAGTTTTATAAAACCACTTCAGTAATATCATTGACTTTCTTAGTCATCGTTCTAATATTAATTATATTCTTGAGTATAGCATATAGAAGACTTAGGAAATCAGCTAGACAAGATGCCATTCTCGCCATTTTATACGAAATACGTAGTCTGAGCGCTCAACATGATCCTTCTCAGGCATCATTAAATGAACTCCTGGAGAAAATTCTGGAAAAAATAATATCAATCAAGCATTTGCCACTATTGCCAGTAGGGATGATCTTCCTTCTTGACGAAAAAGGTAATTTACGATTAGCTGCATACAAAAATATTGGCAATCTCAAAGAAAAATGCCAGATAATCAAACCAGGACAATGTCATTGTGGCCTGTCATTTAGTCTTAACGAAATAATTGTCCTAAAAAAAGATGATATAGCTGACGGCTTAAAAGAGCCTCATGGACACTATATCGCCCCTCTTGTCTCTGATAACAAGACAATTGGAGTCTTAAATTTGTATCTCAAACCAGGCAGACAATTAAGCAGCTATATAGCAAAACTATTAGAAAATCTGGCGTATGAAATAGCTTCTATAACTGTAAAATACCAACAACAACAAAAACTTGCACAAACTCTAAAAAAACAAAACGAACTTAACCAAAAACTCTTCGCTCTGGCCCTAAAGCTGAAAACAAAAAACAATGAACTTGATGAAGCTTACAAAAAATTAGGCGAAACCTATCATGAACTTGATGAACAATCAAGTATTCTCAAAGAAACCCTTGACGGCCTGCAAGATAGCATCATACTTACTTCATATCTAATAAAATCATTCCTGCCTTCCGAGCAAAGACTAACAGAGCTACTCGGCGACAATTATTTTATTATTTACAAACCTCGCGATATTATTGGGGGAGATTTCTATTTTGTAGAGAAAATTAACAACATACTTTTCCTAATGGTCGGGGATGCTACTGGCCATGGCATACCAGGAGCATTGCTCGCTACACAGACAGTAACACTTATCCGACATATTCTCTTCGAAGAGCATATTTTGCAACCAGCACAAATTCTCACACATCTGCGAAATAAGATAAAAGAACTTTTTACAGAGACAGAAGTAAATTTTATTAAAAATTTTGGCGTTGACTTAGCTATATGTAGTGTTAACATTTCTGCTAAGACATTGACAACTGCAAGTGCTTTCCTCCCAATAACAGTGATACATGACAATAACTTAACTATAATACGCCCGACCCGTAATCCTATAGGCAAATATCTCAATGAAAAAGAATTCACACAAGAGACAATGAAGATTTATGCTGACGATATGATATATTTACAATCTGACGGATATAATGACCAGTTTAATGAATCATGGCAACGCTTTAGAAGGAAAAAGTATAAAGAATTACTTTTAGAAATTCACAAATTAAGTCCACAAAAACAAAAACAAATCATGCTCAAAACAATAGAAGAATGGAAAGGAAAACAGTTTCAAACCGATGACATAACAGTCATGGGAGTACGAGTCTTCCTGGACAAAGACAACACAAAGAGTGAAAACTAAATTTAATCAAATAAGAATTTATAATAACTCATTACATAACAAATAATTATCCGTCATTTATACAGACCATTTTGTTTGATATATTCAGCCACACGTGGATGCAAAAAAAAATCTATTTCATGTCCCTGCTTTATTGACTCACGGATAAATGAAGCTGAAATCTCCATCAGCGGAGCATTAACAACATGTATATTCCTTTCCTTCATATTAACTATCTCATAACCAGGCCTGGGATAAACATAAATCTCAAAATTGGAAACTATCCAATTATAACTCAACCATTTATGAAAACTAACAATATTATCACCGCCCATAATTAATACAAATTCATGCTGTGGATATTTATTTGTCAGAGCTTCCAGAGTTCGATATGTATATGATGGACGGGGCATATTAAGCTCTATATCACAAGCCCGATAACCATCTATACCAGCTATAGCTAAATTTACCATATCAATACGAGCCCGATCCGTAGCCAATTTCTGATTGGTTTTAAAAGGATTCTGTGGGCTGACGACAAACCATATTTCATCTAAATCTGTAAATTCATGAAAATAATTAGCTATTATCAGATGACCTACGTGTATGGGGTTAAAAGACCCAAAAAACAAGCCTACTTCCATCTTCTTAAATGATTTTTTGCACAATAAAATTACAAATTTTTATCAATAATCTTACATCAAACTTAATTACGCATGTTCACTAACAAGCCTTTGACACCCGCCAACCAGCATACATAAATAACATTCACTTCAACCGTTTCAGTGCTAAATCTCAACAAATCTTATATTAAACCGACCAATAATTTACTATGTATAGGACTTATACTCAATGTAATAAAGCCATTTGTAACTTAGACTGCCAGAGTTCCTAACATCATATACCTGTGCGAATTAAGCATTTTTTTTATATCTTTAACAAAATTCTATTTTACTTCTATGATGAAAAAGATTGTCCTGCTTACCTTTACAATATATTTATCATTAAGCCTTTTTGCCCAGCTGGATACCACACAGTTTCCGTCACAAGTTATTGAAAATCTGGCAGAACAAATAATAGAAAACTCAGATCAACAAGTTGACTTGGATCAGATTGTCGATGATCTCACTTTCCTTTACGAAAACAAACTTAATCTGAACACAGCAACTTTTTCACAGTTAGCACAGCTCCATTTTCTCGACGATGCACAGATACGTGCCTTGCTGAATTACCGCAGAAAATATGGGCTAATTATTTCTCTTGGTGAATTGACTGTGATTAATGGCTTCACTCCGGACCTTGTGAGTAATCTTCTGCCATTCGTAACACTTGCCCCACCTGAGAAAGCACAACCACTCAATCCCAAACGTGTCGTAAAATATGGTAGAAATGAAGTATATCTTCGCGATCAATTCACTCTTGAACCACAGAAAGGTTACATTATTCGTGATACTATTTTACCTAATGATACTGTAACTAACCGTTATCTTGGCAATAGGCAAAAAATTTATTTCCGTTATAAATTCACTTATCGAGACCGTGTAATAGCTGGTATTACAGCAGAGAAAGATGCCGGTGAACAATTCTTCCAGGGTGCACAAAGAGCAGGTTTTGATTTTTACTCTGCCCATCTGCAAATAAACCGTATAAGCAAACGGCTATGGCGAATAGTGGCCGGCGATTTCCAAGCACAATTCGGCCAAGGCCTTGTGCTCTGGAATGGATTTGCCATGGGCAAATCAGCGTATGTCCTGGACATACGACGCCGGCCTCAGGGACTGCTCAAGTATTCTTCTACAGATGAAACACACTTTTTTCGCGGACTGGGAGCAACTGTCAAATTTGATCAATGGTACTTAAGTTCCTTTGCTTCTTACAAAAAAATTGAC
>JALWCU010000378.1 GCA_027015275.1 Bacteroidales bacterium
GTAGCTGAGTATAATATTGATAAAACATCAAGTATTGAAGCTACTGCATATAAAAAATATATCTTTTTAGATCAGGAGGGTGAATGGAAAATAAGTTTTTCTGGAAATTTTAATCAAAATTTTGAGTTTCAAAAAGGGACAATAAAGTATTATGCAAAAGCTTTATTTAATCTACCAGAAAAGGGACTCTCATTATCAAATTCTATACTCTCACTTGCTGTGGATATTGGTGGAAATGTTGAAATGCTATTAGATAGTACGCAGGAATTAAACAATAAACTTGAGCTTGAAAATGCAGTAATTAAACCTGAAGCATCAATGAGTGAAGAGATAGGAGCTTCATTAAATGTTGTTTTGGGTCTTGCAAAAATGGCAGCATCAATAGAGTCTAATGGACAATTGAAAATTAAAAGTTCTTATACAGATAAAGATGGTATGTCAACAGAATGGTGTGGTGAGGTTGGAATTACTGCAAAAGCTGTTGCTGGAGTATTCTGGAAAAGTATTGATATTTCCGTTACTCACACGGCATCTTTTGGTAATGCAAAATGTGCTGAAGTTGCCGGCATTTCTACAGCCTCTCAAGAGGAATTTCCATATTTAATTTCCACTTCATCAGTTGCATTTGATGAAAATGGAAAAATAATGCAGATATGGATAGGAGATACAGATAACAACACAGGGGCTGTTAATCCTGATGTATTTTATAGATATGACAATGGCACTTCATGGACAAAACCTCAGCCAATAATTGGAGATAACAGTCCTAATAATTACTGGGAAACTGACCCATATGTAGTTTCCATTGGAAATAATAAATTCCTTGCTGCATGGACTTTAAATGATGGTGATAAAACTCTTGATAATTTAAATGAAATACTTTCCCACCAGGATATTGTTTATTCAATATGGGATGGCACAAAATGGAGTGAGCCTAAAAATATAATAGATGATGATGAAGGGGATGGTTCTGTATCATTATGTTTTGATAAGAAAAATAATAGAGTATTTGCAGTGTGGATGCATGATAAAAATAGTGATGATAATCTTAACACAAGAGATGAATGGAAATTAATGTATTCAATTTATGATATTGCAAGTGATAAATGGAGTAATCCAAAATCAATAGAATTTACAGAAGATAAAAGTGCCGATTTTATGCCTTCAGTTTCATGTAATGATAATGGGGTAGTTGCCCTTGTATGGGTAAAAGATAAAGATGGGAAGTTTTTTAAAGAGCTTGATAATATAACAAATGGAACAAATGTGGATTATACAAATAATGACAGCAATGTAATGTTTTCAAAGTTTGAAAATGATTCATGGACAGAGCCAGTAGTATTAACCAAACCAGACAGTATGAGTGATTCAGAGCCGTTTATAAAAATCTCCGACAATGGAAATGCAATAGCAGTATGGGTAAGTAAAGATGGGGTAAAAGATAAGCTGTATTACTCCTTATGGAATGGAGAGAATTGGATAAGTCCGATAAAAATAACAGAATCAGCACAATTTATAGAGAACCCAAGGATAGTAATGGGTAAAAATGTAGCAATAACCTGGGCAAAGAACGATTTAAAATCAAACAAAGATTATGCTTTAGAAGGTTTAACAGATGGAATAAACTATAAGAAGCTAACAAAAAGTGCAAATGTCATAGGAGTGATTTATAGAGGCTATAACGGATATGATGGAGAAATTTATTACACAGAGTATAATCAAGATAATATAAGCTGGAGCGAGCCGGATAATTTAACAGGAGACAATTTAACAGACTGGAATGTATATGCATCAGGAGATAATAACAGTGTAAGTATAAAGTATGCCCAATCAGAGACAAAATTGTCAGTGAATAAAGGATGGCAGATAGTAGCTGTGCCAGTAGATAAGAGCTATGAAACAGGAGAAAAATTTGAAGAATCCACAACAGTATGGGGCTGGACAGGGAGTAACTGGGAGGTATGGAGTTCTCAGGAGTCAATTATAGATTTATTAACAAAATATAAAATTGATATATTGAAAACATTAGAGACTGGAAAAGGTTACTGGGTTAATTCGGGGAAAGATTATGATGAAAGTTTTGAAGGAGTATCTTATGGCAAGGATAAGATAAGTTTATCATCAGGGTGGAATCTTGTAGGCTGCGGAGTAAAGGTAAATGCAAGTGATTTTTCAGAAGCAAAGACATTATGGCAATGGACAGGCAGTAACTGGAAGGTATGGAGCCCCCAAAGCGCAATAATTACTCTC
>JALWCU010000379.1 GCA_027015275.1 Bacteroidales bacterium
ATGAGCCTGTTTTTAGAACAGAGCTTTTACATCAGTAATATCAAGCTGCCCTCTTATTTTTCAAACTATTTCACAAATGGAATCACGGCGTATTCTGCAAAATATGTTGTGGGCTTTATGTATAATCTGGGAAGAGAAAAAAGCTATGAGGTTATGCCTTATGCTCGTAATTGGGAAATTATTTTGACGACAAAACATAAGAAGAGGATTTTAGATGCGGATAATTGGATTATCTTCATAAGGAATTTAACGGAGAATGGTGGTATAAGAATAAAGTATGATTTTAATAACAGTTTTACAGCCGGAAGTACAATAAGGGATTATAGAGAATCAAAGATAAAGATGTCAACGACCATGCTTGAACTTTTTAATAATTTAAAGATAGGATACCAGTATTATTTTTTTACGCATGATATTGGTTACAAGAGATACAAAACAACATTGAAATTATATACAGGATTTGACACTGGTATTATTGTTAATGCCGAATTTAATAAAGGAAGTATTGTTTATTTTGCTTCTGATTCAACAGTATCAGCTAAATATAAGTATAATTATTATGGTTTGAGTTCAGATTTTTTGTTAGGTGCAAGGTTAAAATTATCCCAGCGTTTCTGGTTAGGATATGAATATAATTTAATTGTTTTGAATTATGATTATTATTTATATCATTTATTAAGAAGAAACTATTCTGGCCAATCCTATCCGGGCAATTTCACTACTTCTTTCTTTTATTTATCAATTTTGTTATAAAACCTTAAAAAATTAAGAGCCATGAAAACAAAAGTTAAGTTTTTTGTGCTTTTACTCTCTCTCTCTCTCTCTCTCTCTCTCTCTCTCTGCCAGTGCTCGGGCAGCAGATTAAACAAATAAAACTACAGCAAAAGCTGCCTTTGCAATCTTATTATACAAATTCAGATGATATATATCTTCCTACTGAATCCCCTCCTCAAAGGTTATCCTGATACATATTATTGGAATGCTACGGGCGCTATACAGATAGTAACTTCTCCTACTGGTCCACATACGACTTTATTTCTGTCTTTTCATCAGGTAATCGGCAAAGTCTGAGAAAACCTTACGCCAGTGACCGTCAAGGTCTGTGATGTCCATCAGGGCTTGCTTGGCCTGGGAATAAATTTCTGTGATTTTTTGTTCTGTAAGCTCCTTGATACCCAGACTATTGTAGATGTCTGAGACGAGATGGATTTTGCGCTCAATATCAGTTGTCTCAGTAGTATAAAGCGAGATAAGGGTGTCGCGTGTGGAAGCATCGGCGAGCTCCAGGGCTTTAATGAGCAGGTATGTTTTTTTGTTCGTGGCAATGTCATTACCGATTTTTTTGCCAAAGACATCTTGATCTGCGTACAGGTCCAGGTAGTCGTCCTGTATCTGGAAAGCCAGGCCCAGAAGGCGGCCGAAGTTATAAATCAGTTTCTGGTCCTCTTCACTAACGCGTGCCACAAAGGCACCCATCTTTAGCGCTGTGCCCAGCAGTACGGCTGTTTTTAGTTCAATCATTGTCAGGTATTCCTTTTCGGTAATATCAGTGCGCGTTTCAAACTCCATATCCAGCTGTTGTCCTTCAGACACGCGTAGTCCAACCCATGTGAGCAGGTCCAGAGCACCTGGTATTAGTTCTTTGTCCAGGAGGTAGAGATGACGCAAAGCGAGTAGGAGCATAGCATCACCTGTCAGAACAGCCTGGTTAGTATCCCATTTTTTGTAAACAGTCTGACGGCCACGACGTATTGGGGAGCGGTCCATTACGTCATCATGAACGAGAGTGAAATTGTGGAAAGTCTCAATAGCCAGGGCAGCAGGCAAAGCTTTTAGCGGGTCTGTCCCAAAGGCTTCGGCAGCCATTAGCACCATGACAGGGCGGATTTTCTTACCTCCTTCGAGAGCATAATATGCAGGTTCGTATAGACTTGCGACGAGTGGCTTGTAGCGTGGAAAGGTCTGAAGACGGTCTATAACGAGCTGTTGGTATTTTTTTAATATTTCCATGATTTTAGATGTTTAAGTAATGTCCATTTTGTTTGAGCCAGTTGCGGGCTTGTTTATATTCTGGATAAACTGCTTCTACGAGCTGCCAAAAAGAGCTTGAGTGGTTCATGTGTCGCAGATGTGCCAGTTCGTGTACAATGACATAATCGATGACCCATTGCGGCGCCATGATAAGACGCCAGACGATATTAATATTGCCATTAGAAGAGCATGAGCCCCAGCGAGTGCGGGCGCTTGAGAGTTTAAGTTGCCGAAACTCAACGCCTAACAGTGGTGCATATATGCGCACACGGTTGTAAAAATTTTCTGCTGCCTTGCGGCGATACCATTTTTCGAATATATCACGTGCAAAAGGTTGATATTTTCTTTCAAGGTAAAAGACATTGTCCTTAAGCACAAGTGGTGCCTTGTGTGTGTCTATTAGTTTGAGCTGGTATAAATATCCCAGATAAAGGAATTTTTCGCCATCGGTGAATTTTCGTTGTGTCCATTGTTTGCCTTGTCTGGCGCGTGTCAGGCGATTTTGTATCCACCTGATATGCTGCTCCAGTACTTGCTCTATGTCCTGTTTGCTGGCATGGCGTGGGACTTTGATAATGATTTTAGCATCATCGGTTACCTGTATTGAGACAGTGCGTCTGTCCTGACGAATTATTTTTTCTATTGGTAGTTGTTCAGAAATTGGCATTAATCGTAAAAAGAATTATTTTTATTTGCTGGTTAATTAAAATATCCTGAGCAAAGATAATATAACAATGAGCGAAAAATCAAAAAAAATAAACATTAACTGGATATTGATATTTTTGTTTCTGATACTGGTGAATATCCTGGGCTTTTACTTTTACCGTCGGATAGACCTGACTGAGGATAAGCGTTTTACGCTCTCGCCTTATACACGGCAGATATTGCATAAGCTTGATGGTCATGTCAAAATAGTCGTTTATCTGGACGGGAAGAACCTGCCTATTGAGTTCAAGCGTTTTCGTCTTTCTATCCGTGAGTTGCTGGATGAGATGAAGCTTTATAAGGGTAAATCATTTGAATATAAGTTCGTTAATCCTACAGATGAGGCGGCAAGTAAAGCACAGCGTAGCAAGCTTTATGCGGAGCTGGGACGGCTGGGACTCATGCCTTTGCAGTACGAAGAGATGAGCCGTGGTGAGTCCAAGAAGCTTTTGATTTTTCCAGATGCAAAAATTGTTTATACCTATCATCAGGGCGATTCTCTCGTCAGAAGGGAGACAGGCGTTGTATTATTGAATAAAGACCCAAATTTTGAGCCAACGAGCCAGGAAAATATTAATAATTCTGTACAATCACTTGAGTATAAGTTTGTTAATGAATTTGTAAAGCTGCTGCCCCACAAGACAAAGACAGTGGCGTTTATCGAAGGACACGGCGAGCTACCAGAGATTTTTGTTGTGGATTTTGAGCGTGCTTTATCTAATTATTATAATGTGCAGCGCGGTCGCATTGGCGGAAAATATGGCATTCTGGATGGGTTTGATGCAGTGGTTATTGCCAAGCCCACGAAGAAATTTTCCAAAGCAGATAAGTTTGTGCTTGATCAATACCTGATGAAAGGTGGACGGATACTGTGGTTGGTTGACGGCGTAAATGTTGATATGGACAGTATCTTGGTGTATGACAAGGCTTTTGCTTTTCCTGCATTTACAGAGCAACTGGACATTGATGATATGTTGTTTAAATATGGCGTTAGAATAAATAGCGATTTATTGCAGGACTTGTATTGTTCACAAATACGGCTCGTGGCACAGGGACCAAATTCTCAGGAACAATACCAGTCATTCCGGTGGCTGTATTTTCCAATTCTTGTAACGCATAATAACCATGTGATTAACAAGTATATAGACTTTATTCACACAGTATTTATAAGTTCCATTGACACAATTGGCAAGCGGCCAGGGCTGAAACGCACTGTACTCCTGACAACTTCGCCATACACACGTGATATAAAAATTAATTTCCCTTATGAGATACTCCTATCAGAAGTAAACCTCGAGCCCAATAAAAGACTGTTTAACAGGCACGATGTACCGGTTGCTGTTCTGCTCGAGGGACGATTTAATTCACTTTTTGCGGGAAGGATTGTTACAGACCTATTGCCGCCTGGAGAGAAACTACTCAAGCGTAGCAAGCCTACAAAGATGATTGTTGTGGCTGATGGTGATATTGTGCGCAATGAAGTAACATCCCAAGGTAAGGTCATGCCACTGGGATTTGACCGTTACTCGGGAATGACGTTCGCAGGTAACAAGGAGTTTTTGGTCAATGCAGTGAATTATTTATGTGGCGACGAGGGATTGATGAAGCTGCGCGGACGTCAGTTTAAATTGCGTGTACTTGACCAGAAGAAACTTACATCACATTATACGCTATGGCAAGTGGTTAATCTTTCAGTGCCTTTGTTGTTGGTACTGCTGATTTTCTTTGCATTCAGATACGTGCGAAAGAGGTATTAATTTTTTTAGAAACTGCTAAGTCGCCTGAGCATTTACTACGGTTCAGCGGAAACGACTGAGCCTAACCACGGCTATAACTCACAACCTTCGTCGCTTTGCGTCCAGCCGGTGTCAAGCGATGACTGCCCGTCGGCACTCATCGCTTGACCATGACATCTATCAGTACTGGTGCTGTGGCGTTTTGTGGTAGCTGCATTTTTAGCAGGGCGCTGAGCGTGGGTGCAATGCTGGTTATGTCCACATGTCGATAGACGCTACGGTGTGGTATTTGTCCACCGTAGAAGATTAATGGCAGATGATTGTTATTGTTGTCGTGGCAGTAGCACTCAGAGAATGACGGCAGAAATGCGTCCTTTGTTTCCAGAAACGAATTTGATGAGAGTGTAAACAGTATGTCTCCACTACGACCTGGATAATAGCTATGGTAAGCATAGCAGAGCAGCCCAGATGAGAAGCTACCCGTCAGAAGTAATTGTGTTGGTACTGCTACCTGCACGCTTTTTATTTGCATGAAGAAATCAGATGCAATGCGCTGAATATCAAGTGGGTCTATATGGTTGCGATCTATCCATTGTTGGTTCAGGTAAATTTGGTTTCCCAGTATCTTTTCCACCAGTCCACTTTGCTGGTAAACAGCTCTTAGATATGCGTCAAGCAATATTTGATTAGCGCGAACCTGGAAGTAATTAACATCCTGGCCCAGGTTTTTGAGCATATTGGGATTGTCGCAAGCTCCGCGGTCAGAGGTCAGAAAAACAATGTAATTGCCTTTACCCACCAGGTCATCAAGCGTCTGAAGAAGGTGTGAGATATCTTTGTCCAATTTAAGGTAAGAGTCTTCTATTTCGACAGAGCGTATGCCGAAGACTTTGCTAATGTTGCTATTTGCCTGAAAGCTTATGAAAAGGTAATCGGGAATATTATCTTTGCCCAGTTTGAGATTTACTATTGCGTTGATTGCCAAGTCTTTGGTAAAGGTATTAAAGAAAGGCGTGTGCCGAAGAAGGTCGTATTTATTCTGTGTTTTTGATTTGAGCAAAGCCAGATTATATGGGAATGTAGTTTGTCCTGCCAGTCCTTTTTCGGTGATAGTGGCGTCGGGCATGCTTTCTGTGTATTTATCCAGCGGAAGCGTAGTGTTCCAAGTGTTTCTCAGATATACTGCTGGCAGATGCAGATTGTTAAAATCCTTAACCCAACCGGGCAGTTGCATTGTGCTTTTGGTGTAATAAGAGCTCGTGATCCACTTCCCAGATTTATCGTCAAACCATAACACATAATCTGCAAATTTCCCACCACTGAGAATGGCAGCCTGCATGTCTGGTGCGATTACGACTATCTTAGATTGTCCGAGAGTGGAGAGCGATAGTTGATCTGAGAAGGTATATGCCATGACTTTATTTGGGCTGCCGGCTGTTTCCATTCGTTTTGTGCCAACAGTAACGGTCTCAGGGTCATACACACAGTTAATTATTTTATCATGGGAGCGGTCGTACCATTGTTTGCCGATTATTCCGTGGATGTATGGATGTGTACCTGTTGCGATGTTTGTGTATGATGTGGCAGAATTTATATTCAGGTAATCATATCCTGCGTTGTAAAAGGCTGTTCCGCCGCCCAGCAGGCGTTTGAACCCATTATCCGAATATTTGTCCCAGTAGCGCGTGAGAAAATCAAAACGCATTTGTTCCACCACAATACCCACGATGAGTTTTATATGTGTCTGAGCAAAAGAGATATTTATGGCCAGAAAAGCAGTAACGATGAGCACGAGTAACTTTTTCATCAGCAGTTGGGTTAAATTTTTAACTTTGCAGTGAAATTAAAAAAGAATTGTGCAAATGAAAAAGCTAATTTTCTTGCTTTCTATCTTGTTAGTTTTTGCCAGTTGTCATCAGGATAAAAAATCACCCATAAGACGAATAAAAGTTAGGGCAGAACAGACAGTCAGAGAACAAATTAACTCGTCTGATAGTCAAATTGTTGATGAACATGATACCATGCCCAAGTATAATGGTCAGAAATATAATACTAAACTGTCTGATTATGATTATACAGCACCATATATTTGTCCTAATCATTGTCCTGGCAGTGGGTCAGATAAGCCAGGCAAGTGCCCTGTGTGTGGAATGGACCTTATCCCAAACCCAGATTACCAGAAAAAATAAATATTTTACTAAGGTTAACCTTAATCTCTTTGTCAAATCCTGTTTTATTCCCACATTTGTTTAAAGTCTGTAAAAGAAATGACATGAAACTTGCTGACCGTATAGAGCGCATGGAGGAGTCAAAGACTATCTTAATGGCACGGTTGACCCGTGAGCTGAGAGCACAGGGCAAAGATGTTATCACATTGAGCCTTGGAGACCTTGACTTCAACACACCTGATTATATCAAACAGGCTGCACACAAGGCTATTGATGATAATTATTCACATTATCCGCCAGTAGAGGGCTATACTGACCTGTTGGACGCTATAATAGAGAAGTTTTACCACCAGACAGGTTTTCGCTATAATCACAAGAATATTCTTGTGTCTAATGGTGCAAAACACACATTGGCAAACGTGATTCTTGCATTAATAAATCCAGGTGATGAGGTTATCTTGCCAGTGCCTTACTGGGTTACATATAATGAGCTTATCAATTTGGCTGGTGGCGAGCAAGTTTATTTGCGTACTGGTCTAGAACAAGACTTTAAGATTACGGCTCAGCAATTAGAGCAGGCTATAACGGAACGCACTAAGCTCATTATGTTGAATAATCCTGGCAACCCCACAGGTGCAGTTTATAGCCGTGAGGAGCTGGAGCAGATAGCCCAGGTTATAGCACGGCACAAAAACGTTATGGTAATCAGCGACGAAGTTTATGATGAGCTGGTATTTGACGGCGAGTTCGTGAGCCTTGGTGTTTTCCCAGATATTCGCGACCAGCTGATTCTTGTCAATGGCGTATCCAAGACTTATGCTATGACAGGTTGGCGTGTGGGCTTTATGGCTGCGCCTGAGTGGCTCACAGCAGCTTGTAAAAAATTGCAGGGTCAGATGACTTCGGGCGTCAATGCCATTGCGCAAAAGGCAGCAGCAGCGGCTCTTGCTGGTGGCGAGGAGATAATCAAGCAGCGTAGGGAAATGCTGCGTCGGCGCCGTGATGTGATAGTCCAGCTTTTGCACAAGATTGAAGGAGTGAAATTTATGCCAACCCGTGGTAGCTTTTATATCTTTCCAGATTTTAGCTCTTATCTGGGACGCAGCAATGGAGATAAAATTATTGAAACAACTACAGACTTGGCGCTTTATCTTCTGGAGACAGCCAATGTAGCACTCGTAGCAGGCGAAGCATTTGGAGCTCAAGGATTTATGCGGTTATCTTTTGCAGTGGACGAAGATATTATTGTCAAAGCCATGGCACGAGTCAGGGAAGCATTAGAGAGACTTTAGTTATATCCTGCATTAATGTTGAGGGTTTATAGTAGTTTCGGTTAGTGATCTTGATGAAATTTGGTACGGCTGATTTTTTATTATCCGCACTCGGATTAAGTCATAATATAAAAAAAACGTTGCTGTGCTGATACTTATTTTTCTTTATGCTGCTGCCCCAGATTCTGCTGCACATTGCGTACAAGACCCTTGTAGCCTGTCCGCTCCACGGGTGTATGCCGGAAAACATGTTTGAATTCTGGTTTTGTAATCTTTTCCAGCTGCTCATCTCTGAGTAGTTTTAATGCTTCTGAGGGTTGAAATTCCGATATTTGTGTCTCTTGTGCGTGTCTATTCCATGGGCAAACCTGCTGGCAAATGTCGCAGCCAAAGACCCAGCCATGTAGATTAATATCTTGCGTAAAATCTCCGTGATATTCAATAGTCTGATAAGAAATGCACTTACGAGCGTCAACTACTGTAGGACGGACAATAGCTCCTGTAGGACAAGCGTCTATGCACTTGGTACAGGTGCCGCAAAAATTCTTTTCCCACGGCTGATCATAATCCAGCTCCGTGTCCACAATAAGCTCGCCGATAAAAAAATACGAGCCTCTCTTTGTTATGAGCAAAGAATTTTTGCCAATCCAGCCCAGCCCTGCCTGCTGAGCCCAGTAGCGCTCGAGCACTGGCGCGCTATCCGTGAAAGCGCGACCCTGAGCCTGGCCAAACTCATGCTGCATAAGCTCAAGCAGCTGCCCCAGCCGCTGCTTGATGACAAAATGGTAGTCCTTGCCCCAGGCATAACGAGAAATCTTATACTTGCGAAGGCTCAGCTGCTCAGCAGGCAGATAATCCATCAAGACTACGATGATGGAACGTGCCCCTGGCACGAGCTGGGCTGGATTGAGACGCTTGTCCACATTACGCTCCATGTATTGCATTGTGCCGTGATAATTCTGCTCAAGCCACTTGTGTAAATGCTCCTTTTCTTCTGTAGCTTCCCTCACGCGTGTTATACCACATGCCGAAAAACCCAATTCCTTTGCCCATTGCTTTATTTTCTCTGATTTTTCTCGGGGCGTCATCTGCTCTCGTTTGTTATTTTAACGATCTGAGTTACAATATCTTGTGCTACTTGTGCTTTGGTCTTCAGTGGGAAAGCCTTTTGTTCTCCGCTGGGAAAGACAAATGTTACTTTATTAGTATCCACGCCAAACCCAGCTCCTTTGTCGCGCAAGGAATTTAGCACAATAAAGTCGAAATTTTTCTTTTGTATTTTTTCTCTGGCATTGCGCAATTCATTATCTGTCTCCAGAGCAAATCCCACGAGTAATTGATCAGAGCGTTTGATTTTACCCAGAGAGGCAGCAATATCTGGATTTTTAACCAGATGAATAACAAGATCCTGATCAGACTTTTTGATTTTTGTCTGTGCCTGTTCTGCGGGACGGTAATCTGCCACAGCAGCGGCAAGGATTGCCATATCAACCTGAGGGAAAATTTTCTGTGCATGTGAATACATTTCCTGTGCCGAAGTTACCCTGATAAGCTCGATATTTGGCTCGTCTGTGGTCAAAGCAGTAGGACCTGAGACCAAGAAAACTTTAGCTCCACGCCTTGCCAGTTCACGAGCTATTGCAAATCCCATTTTACCAGACGAGAAATTACCTATAAACCGCACGGGATCAATCATTTCATAAGTGGGGCCGGCAGTAACAAGTGCTTTGCGCCCTGCCAGTTCCTGCGAGCTAAGGAAAAACTGCTGGACAAACTCGGCAATATCCTGAGGCTCGGCCATGCGTCCTTTGCCTGACAGACCACTGGCCAGCTCGCCTTCTCCTGCTTCTATTACGTGCACGCCGCGAGAGAGAAGTATTTCTAAATTCTTCTTCACAGAGGGATGTGCATACATGTCAAGGTCCATTGCAGGCGCAACAAACACCGGACAACGTGCCGAAAGATATGTGGTTATCAACAGATTATCAGCCAGTCCTATAGCCATTTTGGCCATGCTATTGGCTGTCAAAGGCGCTATAACAAACGCATCAGCCCACAAGCCCAGGTCCACGTGCGAATGCCATTGACCAGTGTTTTGATCAAAAAAATCAGTAAAAACAGGACTGCGGGAAAGTGCGGAAAAAGTCAGCGGCCCTACGAACTGCTGAGCCATCCCAGTCATTATTACTTTTACCTGCGCACCACGCCTGACAAATTCTCTTAATAGATAAACGGATTTGTATGCAGCAATACCACCTGTAACACCGAGTAAGATTTTTTTATCCTGTAACATAAGCAACTTTTTATTATAGCATTAAGTCAAAAATATTAAATTAGCTTGTAAAATCATAAAACCAGAAGGATGATCAATGGGAAGAAAATTGTTGTAATAATGCCTGCTTATAATGCTGAGAAAACCCTCGAGCAAACTTATCGCGAAATACCACTTGACATTGTGGACGAAATTATTTTGGTGGATGACAAAAGCCAGGATAATACTGTGAGAGTAGCACGGGAACTTGGCATTAACCATATTATAGAACACAAGAAAAACCGTGGCTACGGCGCCAATCAAAAAACTTGCTACACAAAAGCCTTGGAAATAGGAGCAGACATTGTTATAATGTTACATCCTGATTATCAATATACTCCTCTTCTCATTCCTTCTATGGCATATCTTATTGCAAATGATGTTTATCCTGTTGTGCTGGGGTCGCGTATCCTTGGGCACGGCGCCCTGAAAGGTGGCATGCCTGTTTATAAGTATATTGCCAACCGGTTTTTGACATTTACACAAAACCTTGTGATGTGGCAGAAGCTGTCTGAATATCACACAGGCTACCGTGCTTTTTCGCGTCAGGTGCTTGAAAAAATTAATTTTGTGGCAAATTCTGATGACTTTGTCTTTGATAACCAGATGCTTGCACAGATCTTTTATGCTGGCTTCGAGATAGGCGAAGTGAGCTGCCCAACAAAATATTTTTCCGAGGCTTCATCAATAAATATTCGGCGCAGTATCAAATACGGGCTGGGAGTGCTATGGACTGCTCTGCAATATCGCATGCAAAAATGGGGACTTGCTCGATTCAAGATTTTTTCAGAAAAAAATAATTAATAAATTTGTACTTAAACACAGAATAGAAGAAAACTACAGAGATTGATGTGGGATTATAAACTGTTTTTAGAGAATGCAGCAGCCAGGATAAGCGCAATAATATTGCTCACGGCATTACTTATCGAGCTTTTCTACATAGTTTATTTTTATTTCAAGGCCAGTTTTGGTAAGATTGAAAACAAAGAGGAACCGACTCCACCTGTGTCTGTGATTATCACAGCAAAGAATGAGGCACATAATCTCGAGAAATTCCTACCATTAATACTCAAGCAAGATTACCCAGATTTTGAAGTTATAGTGGTCAATCATGCCTCGGAGGATCAGAGCGACTTGATACTGAAACGTTTTAGCTACGAATATAAAAATTTGGTTATCAGGAATATTCCACACAGCGACGCTTCGACTCATACCAAGAAATTTGCACTGACTGTAGGAATACGAGCTGCGCGTAATGATGTTCTTCTTTTTACGGATGCAGACTGCTATCCTGCCTCTGATCAATGGATAAGGAAAATGGTATCGCACTTTGACAATGACACACAAATTGTACTTGGATATGGGGCGTATGAACAAGGCAGAGGTGTGTTGGATAAGCATTTGCGCACAGATACTGTTTTTATCGCTATGCAATACTTTGGGTTTGCCATGCGTGGACTGCCTTATATGGGCGTTGGACGCAATATTGCATGGCGTAAATCATTCTTTGAAAAAAAAGGCGGTTTTCAGGCACACATTTTCGAACCATCGGGGTCAGACGACATCTTTGTCAATCATAACGGAAATAAGCAAAATACACGGATAGAGCTCGACCCACAAGGCATGACAATATCCATTGCCCCAGAAAATTGGAAATTATGGGTATTCCAGAAACATAGACATCTGGGAGCAGCTAAATATTATCGAACAAAATACAAAATTCTTTTGGCCATAGAGCCTTTGAGCCGAGTTATTTTTTTGTTAGGTGTTATCATTGTGAGCGCTATTTTTAATAACTTTCTACCATTAGCGGCACTAATATTGCGAGAGATTTTGTTCATAACAGCTATGTATGGAATAACGCGACGGCTCAGAGAAAAGGGAATCTTGCTCTATTCAGTGCTTTACGATATTTATCAACCGTTTCTTAACTTTTTTCTTTATCTGGGCAGAAAAAAACACACCGCAACACAATGGAAGTAAACAAAAGTAACAGCTTCAGTGAGAAAAGACGCAAAGAACTAAAACTGGTAAAACAGGCACAGCACGGTGACGAGGAAGCTTTTACTAAACTATTTGAAATGCATTATAAAACAGTGTATTACACTGTCTATAAGATGATCAAAAATAGTGATGATGCTTCGGATCTGACGCTCGAAGCTTTTACCAAGGCTTTTGCAAATATCAATTATTATATTCCGACGAATGCTTTCATAACTTGGCTTTCTAAAATAGCCGTCAACCATACAATTGACTTTCTGCGCAAACAAAAAGGGACACAACATTTTTCTATAGACCAGAGTCATCCACAGGCAGAGGACGAAAATGCTACATTAAGTAATCTACTAGAAACCGGTGAATTTGACCCAGAGGAAGAATACATAAAAAACGAAAAGCATGAACTCTTGGATAAGCTATTAAACGACCTTCCCCCAGATTACAGCCAAATAATGCAGATGCGTTACTTTGGACAAATGTCTTACAAAGAAATAGCAAAAAAACTTGAATTGCCTCTGGGCACTGTCAAAGCACGTCTTCATCGTGGACGTGAACTACTTGCACAGATTCTAAAAAACAAAAGAGACATGTTCTGATGAAAGCACTTGGCATCATACCAGCACGTTTTGCTTCTTCACGTTTCCCAGGCAAGCCATTAGCGGACATCCTGGGAAAACCAATGATTTGGCATGTTTTTACGCGGGCTCGTCAAGCTCTGGACAATGTCGTCATTGCCACAGACGATAAAAGAATTTTTCAGGCAGCCGACGCGCTTGGTTTGCAGGTGGTAATGACTGGTACACAGCACAAAAGTGGCACAGAACGTTGCCATGAGGCACTGGATATTTACGAGCAACAAACTGGACAAAGCTTTGATTTAGTGGTTAATATCCAGGGTGATGAGCCTTTAATTGACCCCAAAATTATCATCACACTCGTTAATAGCTTCACAGAAACTACACAAATAGCTACACTTGTCCGCCATGAAAAAAATTGGGAAAACCTGTTCGATCCCAACGTTGTCAAAGCCATAATCTCGCCAGACAACCAGGCAATATATTTCAGCCGCACAGCCATCCCATATCTAAGGGATATTGACAAGCGTCAATGGACAGAACATCACGTATTCTACACACATATTGGTATTTACGCGTATCGGAGCAGCGTACTTCGCAGTATCGTAAAACTTCAGCCCACACCATTGGAACAAGCAGAAAAGTTAGAACAGCTTCGCTGGATAGAGAATGGATATAATATAAAAGTCAGCGTTGTAGATTATCTTGGCATAGGTGTTGATACTTTTAATGACTTACAGAAAGTTATCAGCATGATAAAAAATACCCTTAATGGATAGTTTTGACAGTATAAAAATTATTAGTCTTGAGAAAAAAGGACTGCCTTATGTTGGCAAAGTACAATCTTATGCAAAAGTAGAATTTTACAGTGAAGATAAACTTATTGATACTCGTGATGTTAAATGTTTTGATCAAGAAACTATTTTTTCCCTCCTCGACAAAGAACAAGAACTCGATCTGAGCGAGTCTCTTGTATTAGATTTTGATCTGGATAAATACCGCAAATTACGCGATATACCAGAGTCCACGCCTATAGAAATAAAAAACGTCATTGCCCAGGACACAATATTTTTTAGCAAAGAGGAAATAAATTTCCGCAGAGCTTATTTCACAGGTCAGACGGCAAATTTTCGTGATGCTCATTTCTTGGCAGAGGTGATTAATTTTCAGGAGGCAAACTTTGAAAAAACAGAGGAAAACTTTCACTCATGTATTTTCAAGGCACAGGAGATTAACTTTAGCAATAGTGTATTTGGCACAAATATGCATGATTTTAGAAATTCCAAGTTTGATGGCAAAAAGATATTTGAAAACATTACTTTCCATGCTGGAGAAATAGACTTTGTCGGTGTGGACTTTGGCGATGGTGATATAAGTTATACGGGTACACACTTTGGTGATGGACGTGTTCTCTTCCGTCTGAGTGTATTTGGCAAAGGCAGGAAAGATTTTTCACGTGTTAACTTTGGCCAGGGCGATGTGAGTTTCGAAAAGGTAGAATTTGGCGACGGAGACGTTAATTTCAGGTCAACAATTTTTGGTAATGGGAAAAAAGATTTTCGCCGCTGCTCTTTTGGCGCTGGGAAAATAAATTTTTCTAACGCAGTATTTGGCAATGGCACAGTAGAATTTGTTAACACTGACTTTGGTACAGGTAAACTTAGCTACAAATTAGCTGAATTTGGGCGTGGTAATATTGACTTCCATTATTGCCATTTCGGCGATGGCGACGTACAATTTGATAAAACAAATTTTGGCCAAGGCGTATTGGATTTTCGTGCCGTGGACTTTGACAATTGCCGTGTGATTTTCAACCGCGTGGAGATAGCAGTAGGGGACATCATCTTCGAGGCATCACAGATGCAGTCAGGTTTTGTTAACTTCAAGAACAGCATTCTCGGACGCGGTGAATTTAACTTTAGCAATTGCGTTTATCCAGAATCTGATATTATCATAGAAAACGTGGACTTTGGCCAGGGGGCGATAACTATGAAATCCTCAAAATTCAAGGACATAGTGTTGCGGGGATCACAGATAAACAATTATTTTGATTTGCGAGTGAGTGAATGTCAAAAATTGGACATGTCTGAGGCTGTTATCAAAGACGTGATAGACATAATGTCTTATACACATAATATTACTATTCATTCCATTGACTTGCGTGGTGTACGTCTGTTGGGACTGATCTATGTTTCTTGGACCAATCTAAACATCAAAGAGTTGATACTAAGGCAAGAAAGCTCATGGGAAGAAAAGGCTGAGCAATTCAGAATGCTCAAGGAAAATTTCCGTAACCTGGGCATGTACAATGAAGAAGATTTAGCTTATGTGGAGTTTAAACGTGCAGAAGCCAAAGCTCTTTTGGAAAAAAGGAAAAAACAAGGACCTGTGCATGCTATAGCTGGGCGTTTTTCTCATTGGCTCAATGTGCTGATAATGGATAAGATAGGCAATTATGCCACAAATCCATTGCGTGTCCTGATCAGTATGGTTATAGTATATCTTTCATTTACATTAGCTTATCTTGCACTGGAAATGTGGGATCCATCAGCACAAATCGTATCATCATTATTCCCGCCTGGCGATCCACATGTACTCAACAGCGTTGCAAAAGCATTTTATCATAGTGCTATAACTTTCCTTACCATAGGCTATGGCGATTATTATCCAAGTGGTATAAGTCGTTGGTTATCAGCTATTGAAGGTTTTATGGGGCTATTTATGATGTCATATTTCACAGTAGCTTTTGTTAGAAAAATTTTACGATAATATTGTATAATATTTTTTATCTGAAAATATTGTATAATTTTGCATTCGCAAAACGTAAGAAAATTTTGGAGCCATGAGTCTAGGAATGTTTGTTTTTATCACTTTGGGCGTTCTGTTCATAATTGGTTACACTGTAATTGCCCTAGAACACCCTCTGAAAATCAACAAGTCTGCAACAGCTCTTTTTATGGGTACACTCCTATGGGCGATAGTTGCACTATTTTATGAGCCTTTGCTTAATCTTAACTTTAGTCCTTACTGGCAACATGCCAAAGAGGTAGCAGAGAACATTACTAAATATGTTAAGCCGCATATTGATAATGAAACGTATCACAGAGTCTGGAAAGAATATGTGGAATTGGGAGAGAATCCTCGTGAATTCATAATTCATGAGGTAGAGCAGCATCTGATTGATATTGCTGAAATTCTGTTCTTCCTGCTCGGTGCTATGACTATTGTTGAGACAGTTGATCATTATCAAGGATTCCGTATCATAACAGACCGAATTAAGACCGATAGCAAAGTAAAACTCTTGTGGATCATTGCTTGGTTGACATTCTTTATGTCTTCTGTACTTGATAACCTGACTACCACAATCGTAATGATAGCTTTGTTGCGAAAACTTGTGGGAGACAAAAAGCTCAGGTGGATTTTTGCTTCAATCATTGTGATTGCGGCAAATGCGGGTGGAGCTTGGTCCCCAATAGGAGACGTTACGACTATTATGCTCTGGATCAACAAGAACATTACTGCACTTAAGATTATGGAAGGCACTTTCTTTGCCAGTGCAGTATCATTGCTCATTCCTCTGATTATTGTTTCGTTTACTGTCAAAGGTAAAGTTGAACCACCAAAAGTTGTAAATGGCAATAAATCACTTACTACTCCTGGAGAGCAGAAATTATTGCTTATCCTCGGTGTAGGTGGACTTATTTTTGTTCCTATCTTCAAAGCATTTACACATCTGCCACCATATATTGGAATGCTCTTGAGTTTGTCAGTAGTATGGATAACGACAGAGTTGCTTCTCAGACGTCGTACAGAAAATTATGAAGACCGCCGTCACCTGGCAGTCGTAAAAGTACTTAAGAGCGTTGATGTCCCGACAATCTTTTTCTTCCTGGGTATCTTGACAGCTGTTACAGCCCTCCAAACAGTGGGTATGTTGGATATGTTAGCTGCATGGCTCGATAAAACTACGCATACCAATGTTTACATGATCGATACAGCAGTAGGTTTGTTATCATCGATCATAGACAACGTTCCTATTGTTGCTGCTACAATGGGTATGTATCCTATACCAGACCCAGCATTCGCTACTGGACATCTGATACACTTTGTACAGGATGGTAGATTCTGGGAACTGTTGGCTTATACAGCTGGTACAGGTGGAAGTATATTCATCATTGGCTCTGCTGCTGGTGTTGCTGCTATGGGTCTGGAAAAAATAGACTTTATTTGGTACATGAAGAAAATGACCCTCTGGGCTCTGGCTGGTTATCTCGGTGGTATCGGTGCTTATGCACTCCAGGAAATGCTATTCCACACACTGTCATAGTCAGACAAAGATAAAGCAAGATTTAGCTTGTTATGGCCGCGCAGATTTTAGCTGCGTGGCCTTTTTATGCCAATTTGTTTTAAATTTTTGAATTCTTCTCTATACTGGTATCTTTGTTATACACAAAACCAAAGCGCAAATCATGAGAGTCGGATTCGGTTATGACGTGCATCGTCTGGAGGCAGGTTACAGACTCATTCTCGGTGGTGTAGAAATACCATTTGAAATGGGGCTCAAAGGACATTCAGATGCAGATGTGCTTGTCCACGCCATAATTGATGCCTTGCTCGGCGCAGCTGCCCTGCGGGATATTGGTTACCATTTCCCAGATACGGACCCACAATACCGTGGCATTAGCAGTCTAAAATTGCTCGAATACACTGGTAAATTGCTGAAAAAAGCAAATTATAAAATCATTAACATCGACGCAACAGTTGTGCTTCAACGCCCAAAGATCAAGGACTTTATCCCACAAATGACAGAAAATATTGCCTACACCCTGCAACTTGACCTGAACCAAGTTAATGTAAAGGCTACGACTACAGAAAAACTCGGTTTCGAAGGACGTAGCGAAGGCATTAGCGCTTATGCCGTTGCAATGATAGATTAAATTAAAGAAAAGAAAATATCCATTATCCCCGTAGAATATCGTGCTGCTATAGCCGACAAAAACTGATTAAAATCAATGTCTGCATTGTGATCAGCATTGTCTGATATTGTGCGCAGCACAGCAAAAGGCACATTGTATTCATAACATACCTGAGCTACTGCTGCCCCTTCCATCTCCACGCACACAATACTTGGCAAGGCATGTTTGAGCTCATAATGCTTGCGTCTGTCTGTGATAAATTGGTCCCCACTGGCCACATCACCACGAGTAACATTTATCCTCTCTATCCTGAAGCGGCGAAGTAAATCCCTGGTTATATAGCGGTTAATGTTTTGAACAAAAATTTTTGCAGCTTGCAAGACCTTATTACTCAGCTCCGTATCTGTATCAAAATAACTCTTGTCCAGAAGTGGAACCTCGAAGCGTGGAAAAATTGGGCTGGCATCCATGTCGTGCTGCACCAGTCGTTTGGCAACGACAATATCACCAATATTCAAATTTTGGCTAATGGCACCTGCTACGCCAGAAAATATGATTTTCTCAACGTTAAAGGTCAAAATCATTGTTACGGCTGTGGTGGCTGCTGCCACTTTTCCAATGCGTGAATATGCTATAACAACATCCTTGCCCCATATCTGACCCGAGTAATATTTACGCATGCCTCTCTCCACAGTCTTAGTCTGTGTCATCTTGTTTACCAAAAGGTTTATTTCCTCAGGCATTGCCGATATTATTCCAATCATTGCTCTTGTGTGTTTTTTATCAAAGTTAAAAATTTAGCTATGCTGTTCAAGATTTATTCCTAATTTTAAGTAATTTTGCTAAGCTAACAAAATGATAAACAAATGCTCAAAAGCCTGAAAATACAAAATTACGCTTTGATTGAAGACATTAGTGTTGACTTTGGACAAGGACTGACAATAATTACTGGCGAAACCGGGGCCGGCAAATCTATTCTCATAGGTGCACTTTCTTTGCTCACGGGTGCTCGTACAGACACATCAGTGCTAAAAGACAAACAGAAAAAATGTGTTGTAGAAGGCATTTTCGACATCTCTAGGTATGGGTTAAAGAAATTCTTTAGTGATAATGATCTTGATTATGAGTATATTACATTTATTCGCCGTGAAATCAGTCCAGCAGGTAGAAGCAGAGCATTTATCAATGATACTCCTGTATCACTGTCATTAGTCAAGGAACTTACCTCCCATCTTATAGATATTCATTCACAACACGATAATCTTTTGCTCAATAATCCAGACTACCAGCTCCAGGTACTGGATGCTTATGCAGATAACTCTGCGTTACTTTATAAATATTCTCTGGAATACAGCAAATTACAGACGCTCAGAAGAGAACTCGCCAACTTGGAAGAGAGAGCAGAAAAGGAGAAAAAAGATGCCGATTACTATCAATACCAATTTGATCAGCTTGATAACGCACAGCTGCGCTCTGATGAGCTCGAAGAGCTGGAAGAAGAACAACGCCGTCTCTCACACACAGAAGAGATTAAAAATGCACTGGGACAGATAACATATCTGCTCAACAACGAAGAAAATAGTGCCACTGACATGGTGAGGCAGGCCAACAGAGCAGCAGAGCAAATTACGGACTTTTTCCCCCGTGCACAAGAATTAGCCCAGAGACTGGATAGCACCTTTATCGAACTACAAGACATAGCAGCAGAAGCTGAAGTCATGTTTAATGATATTGAATATGATCCTGATAGACTCGAGGCTGTCGGGCAGAGACTTGACTTGCTATATGAACTTATGCACAAATTCTCTGCTTCTTCGATAGATGACTTACTTGCAAAAAAACAAGATCTGGAGCAAAAACTTTTATCCATAACCAGCTTTGACGAACAAATAAAAAAACTACAAACACAAGTAGCACAGCAGCAAAAGACTGTAGAGCAATTAGCAGCAGAGTTGGGCAAAAGACGAAATGGCTCAAAACCCAAATTCGAAAAAGAAATACTTCTGCTCATTAAAGACCTGGGCATGCCAAACGCACAATTTGAAGCTAAAATAGAGAGAACAGAGCTCAGTGAACACGGCCAAGAGACTGTAACCTTTTATTTCTCTGCAAATAACAAGATAGCACCACAACCTATTACAAAAATAGCGTCGGGTGGCGAATTGTCGCGTCTGATGCTGGCAATTAAATACATTGTCTCACAATCCAGGACCTTACCAACAATCATTTTTGACGAGATAGACATTGGCGTTTCTGGCGAAATAGCAGACCGTATGGGACAGCTGATTAAAAAAATCGCATCACGCCTGCAAGTCATTGACATAACACACCTTCCACAGATAGCAGCCAAGGCAGATACTCATCTTCTTGTGTACAAAGAGGAAGATTCCAACACCACAACCACAAAAATAAAATCCTTATCTACCGAAGAACGAATAGAGGAAATAGCTAAAATGTTAAGCGGTGAACGTATTACGCAAGCTGCTGTAGAACATGCACGCCTGCTGATAGCGGGTTAGAACATGCCCATTTTTTTAAACCAATTTATAGATTTTTCTACTGCATAACGTATGACAGTGGGCTCATACCCCAGCTCCTGCATTGCTTTCTTATAGCAAAAATAATTATCCAGAGTAAATAACCGTTTGTTCATTATGTCAAACTCAAATTTGCGGTTAAGGACTTTTTCCAAAAAAGTCATGAACCATGCAGCAACTGTCAGAAGAAAGTCTGGCATGGGTAGGTAAATCTTTTTACGTCCTTCGGCCAGTGCCACAACATGATAAAAATCTCGATAAGTCATATTAGAGCCGGATAAGAGATAGACTTCGCCCAGACGCCCACGTTCCAAGGCATTGACAACAGCACTGGCAACCTTCTCAACATCGGCAAAACTCTTGCCCCCACGTGAATAAAAAACCAGTTTTCTGCCATAAACATAAAGAAGCAGCCTACCACTCGACGGCTTGGTATCACGTGGCCCTATCAAAAAAGTCGGTGCCACGACCAGTGCAGGGAAACCGCTGGTTCGATATTCGTTCAAGACTGTCAACTGTGCTGCGAATTTCGTGTAAGCATAATGTGATTTTACCAGCCATGGCATAAATCCACTATCTTCTGTTCCTGGCTGGTCAATCGGACCCGGCGTAAAACAATTTGCTGTACTGATATAAATAAATCGCTTAATGCCTTGCTCTTTAGAGGCTTCAATTAGATTCTCTGTGGCTTCCACATTCACCTGCCAAAACCGTTCAAAACTAGCATCAACCTGTGCTGTAAGAGCTGCTGCATGTATAACGTAATCACAACCTAACACAGCTTTTCTCACGTCTGTAGCATTTGTAATATCCCCTAATGCCTTTTCATACACACATCCTTCGAGAGCCGTAAGATCACTGGTAGGCCGCACAAGAACACGCACATCATAGCCCCTTTTATTTAGTTGACTTACTATGTTTGCTCCCAATAGTCCACTTGCTCCTGTTACCAATACCTTTGACATGACGATACTTTTTTGACACGTGCAATTCTTTGCTATAAGTCCGACGTAAATACCACTTACGAATCGAACACGGTGTTATCTTTATAAAAAGTGCGGTTAATTTATTAAAAAATCCTGGAATAATAAGCTGTTTGTTTTTAAACAACTGTTTCATTACTATTTGTGCTGTCCGCTGCGCACTCAAGACAAACATGCGTGTAGAGCGGCCGTGGCTGTTTATTTGGTCTTTAACTTGCTGATTAGTAGGCATTGGACCTGGATATGCAATAGAAAAAAGTATATTCTTATCGAAAAATTCTATTGCCAGACTCTTTGAAAAGAAATTTATAAATGCCTTTGACGCTGGATAGATAGTCTTAAACGGCAAAGGGCTGAGCGCTGCCAGAGATGCAATGTTGAGGACATAAGCTTTGCTTTGCTTGAGCAAGGCCGGCAACAGACGATAAGTGAGAAAAACCGTAGCCCTGACATTGAGATCAATTATTAACTCAAGAAAATCCTCGGATGCTTCCAGAAAATTATACGTTCCCCCCACTCCTGCATTGTTAATTAGCACATCAATATCATAATTATCAGTAATTTCCTGCGTTATTCTATCCAGTTCGTCTTTTTGAGTCAGATCGGCTTCCAAAGCCACGACATCCACACTGTATTTTTTCTTTATTCTCTCCGCAGTTTGTCCGAGCTCCTCTCCTGGCAAGGCCACCAGAATAAGACTGCGACCAAGTCGGGCATTTTCTTCGGCCAGTTCCAGTCCAAGCCCCCGACTAGCGCCTGTTATCACAGTATAAGCCATAAACCAATTTTTACTATTGTTCAAATTTATTTTTTTATTTGTTATTGAACAAGTTTAAACT
>JALWCU010000380.1 GCA_027015275.1 Bacteroidales bacterium
ATCTAAGGTGTATGGCTTCCATACAGTAAAGATATTCTTTATATGAGCATTGACTCTCAGGATATTGTATAGAAAGTTGTAGTAGTAGGAACGTCTATCTTTCTCTTTGACTTGCTTGTACTTAGTAAGAATAGATTGTAAATTTTTGATTATTAGTATATTAGTATTTAGCTCGTTGCTTATCTCATTGCCATAGTTTTTTATCTCCAAGGTGTTTTTCTCTCTGATGTCATTGAGAGCATATTTATTAGCCAGATTCATGTCCAAAAGGAAAAGGATAAAAAGCGTAAAAGTGAAAATCCCAAGAGCTATTAAAAAGAAAACAAAATTGAGCTTGAGTTTCTTTTTATTTTTTCTTTGTTTAACCTCAGCCATTGTGTTGATTATTAAATGTTAAAATTTGAATCCAGAGTATTTTCTTTCTCTGTCCATTTCTCGCTTTTGGTCGCGACGCTTAATGTCTTCTCTTTTGTCATGTAATTTTTTGCCGCGTACTAATGCTATTTCCAGCTTTGCCAGTCCACGGTTGTTGATAAAGAGTCGTAATGGGATGATAGTAAGTCCCTTTTCTTGTACTTTTTTCTTTAGCCGTTTGAGTTCTCTTTTTCTCAGAAGTAGTTTACGCTTTCTATCTGGTTCGTGCCCAAAAGCTCCGCCTTGTTCATATTCTGCAATTCTCATTAATACGAAAAGTTCATCGCCTATGAATTTGCAGTATGCATCAGCCAGACTTGCCTTGCCCTGTCTTATTGATTTAATTTCAGAGCCCATTAAGCTCATCCCGGCTGTGAATTTCTCAATTATTTCGTAATCATGATATGCTTTGCGGTTTCTTATGTCTATTTTCTGTTGAGCCATTAGTGTTAAAAATTTAATGGAATATAGTCAATAATTGGTGATATAACAAATCTGTTGTCAGTCAATCTATAAGCAAATTGAATACCAGCGCTAAGGTCTATATTAAAACCAAATAAATTAAAATCAAATAAAATTTGCAAGCCTGTTGAGCTGTATTTTGTTGTGTAATCTAATATTGCCATGTCGTAAAATAGTCTTGCTCTTATACGTTTGATATTAAATACTGGTCTCCATCCCCAGTCGGGATATAGCAAAGGCACGTGATATGCAAACCGAATCCTCTCAATGTCAGAATAGTTTTTGTTGCTATACCCTGCCGGCAAAGGAATCTGCCGTGTCAGTGCACCACGTCCTATTATATGTTGCTTATATACAGATAATTTGATTATGTCGTGACGGAGAATGCCAGGAAAATTAAAATTTCCAATACCTGTAATTTGAAAATTATTAGATGATAAAATTTGTGTGTAATCTGCATAAATACTCTGACCAAAGCGCGATTCTGGGTCACGGTAGCTCATTCTTTGTATGTTTTGTGCAGTGAAATTTAGCCCCATTGCAGCAATGCTCTTATTATTAGACAGATTTATTATGAGTGCATTTTTTTCTTTTACCTGTATTTTGCGATACCAGATGTTGCGGCTAAATGTATAAGGCAGAGCTATATTCACTGCTCCGTAGAGATGTGTCCGGTCATCAGTCCAGTTACGCAGCTGCTTTAGATTTATTTCAAAAATTGGATAAAAGTGGCTGTAAGTAAGGGCCAGACTATTAGTTATTTGTCCGATATTTTGATAAGAGCTTGTCAGTTTTAAGTTTAGTTCTTTTAGTACATCTTGAGAATATAGTGATATTGATGCATTGTAGGTTGAGTCTGTGTTTGTTTTGATGTTCCAGAGCCAGGAATGTGGATTTATTAAATGTGCTGCTCTTGGGTATCTGGTTATTTTTACTGTGGTATCAGAATAGTCTTTTTGTGTGTAATCGTGGATGAAAGCACGTGTCTTGGCAGAAACAAAGTAATTCTCCTGGTGAAATTGTTTGACTTTGCTATCAGAAAAATCGTGAAGATACACTACTGCTGGGTCGAATCCCTGGGCAGTGTAGTTGTAGATATAGAGTTGTCCGGTTTTGGCGTCTATATCGCTGGCAATAGCGCCAAGTGGTTGATGTGTTATTTGGTAAATCTCTTTTGTGGCAGTGTCTATAGCGAAGACGTTCTCTGTCCTGCTAATGTCTGAAGTGAAGATTATGTATTTTTTCCAAGTTATGGGTTTTTCGATTATAAATTTGGATGTTGGCGATATGATTGTTCTTAGCTTGCGAGAATTAATATTCAGCTCAAAGAGCCCGTTGCCTTGTCTGCCACTCCCGG
>JALWCU010000381.1 GCA_027015275.1 Bacteroidales bacterium
AGCAGGTCTTGTACTGGATTGGGGTAAATACGGAAATTTAGTTTTTTTGAAGTGTCTGCCTGCTCTGGTCCAATGATAGAGAGCCATAGGTAAGCATCTTTGACCCAGCGTCCCCAGAAGGCTTCATCGTGTCTACCCAGGGGATCGGTTTGTAGGTGCATGTAAACGCTGTCCAGTCCCTGCTGCTCGAGTAAGCTTATTGCATGACGGCAATCCGAGGCAACGTCCTGTCCTTCCAGTCCACCTGCGAGGAAATAGAAAAATGTCGGTTTTTGCACTTTGGACTTGCTGATAAGCTCGTAAATCTGTGGGTCATTTATCCAGAAGGAAGGCGAGAAAACACCAACACGGCCAAAAGTATCATTGTATTTCACAGCAGCATAAAATGAGATGAGTCCACCCAGTGAGCTGCCCCATATCCATGTATTTTCTCTGTCGGGTAAGGTGCGGAAAGCAGAATCCACGTAAGGCTTGAGTGTCTCAATGATGAAGCGCACATATTTGTCGCCGTCGCCACCGCCGTAAGTTGCATTTGGATAAGGTGTTAGCTCGTCAATGCGATAAGCCCCGCCATTATCAATCCCTATGACAATCGGCACAGGATAGCCTTTTGCAGCAAGTTCGTTTAAATGTTCGTCAACGTGCCATTCACCTGCGAATGAAGTCGCATCATCGAAAAGATTTTGTCCGTCGTGCATGTAAATTACTGGATACCGTGCATTGCTCGAGTCGTAATCAGGCGGCAGGTAAACCCATATACGGCGATAGCGTCCCAGCTGAGGCATATAAAAACTATTGGTGAGAATATGTACATTGGGCTCAGTAGTGTGCCTTATGCTGGGATTTTCCACACCAGCCCAATTGTAAATTGTTATCCAGACAGTGTCTTGTGAACCTGGAAAGGTGTAAGTGCGATTGGATATTTCTTCGCCACTGGGACCTTTTTCTACTGTTGCCCAGCTGCCAAGCGTGAATTTGTATTCAATTTGTGTTCCTGGGCTCTCATTGAGTGTTATCTCTGGAAAGCCGCTCGAGTCAGGCCGAAGTATATAGGATGTGTCGCCTGGATTCCATCCGTTCATAGTGCCGGCCATGTATATTTTTGCTGTATCTGGCGTGTACGAAGGATATTGTTTGACAATGAAGTGTGTTTGCGAAAATCCATTTATTAACATAAAAAAAGCAGAGATTAATGCTAAGAATTTTCTGTGCATATCTTCATGAGTTTAATCTTTTGTGCTAATGTAAATAAACACTGCGGTTGTTCATAAATTTTTTTGTTAAATATTTAGATATTTGTCTAAATTTTTAATTACTTTGTAAAAAACAAAATCCTTGTGCTATGAAACGTTTTGTCTTAATGCTATTTGCCTTTTTGTTTGTACGTATGTCTTTTGGTCAAAATTTTTTCACAAAGGACGTTAGTCTCAAGGTGGATACAATAACACTTCATGGGACGTTGACCATACCGGATAAAGGTACGAATGTTCCTGTAGCTCTAATAATTGCAGGCTCTGGGCCTACTGACCGTAATGGCAATAATACACAAATGACCAACAACTGTCTAAAAATGCTTGCTGACTCTCTGGCCAGTCATGGCATTGCTTCGCTCAGGTATGACAAGCGGATTTTTTCCGTAATGAATGATCCAAATTTTCATGAAGATTCGGTCAAATTCGATGATTTTGTGACGGATGCTGTTGCATGGCTGCGTTATCTCAAGAAGAATTATAAGTTCACAAGATACGTTGTCATTGGTCATAGCCAGGGCTCGCTTGTGGCAATACTTGCTGCGCAGAGAGAACCAGTGGATGCAGTGATTTCCATTGCAGGTGCAGGCACACCAATTGGCCAGGTTCTGAAAAAGCAGTTTGCGACCCAGCCGGCTTTTGTCAAAGAAAAAGCTATCCCAATAATAGACAGTCTAAGCCGTGGTTACAAGGTCAGCAATGTGCCAATGATTTTACTCAGTGTTTTTCGTCCGTCAGTGCAGCCTTTTCTTATCTCGTGGATGCGCTATGACCCAGCCCGAGAAATTGCTAAACTCAATGTGCCAATACTGATTATTCAGGGTAATCACGACGTACAAGTGGACACCACACAGGCTATGATCTTACATAAAGCAGCACCAAAGTCTAAGCTTGTAATTATCAGCGGAATGAGTCATATCATGAAAAATGCACCGCTTGAGCGTAGAGCTAATATCAAGACATACTTTGACCCTGACCTGCCGCTGAACCAGGAATTAGTCAAAGAGATAGTTAGTTTTATAGCCGACTGATCACCACTCGTCATCATCTGACCGCATAGAGCGGTCAGCCGGATTGCGGTCGCTCGGCAGAAACTTGTGGAATTTTTTACTAAATTTTTGTATGTTATCTGTTGTCTGAAAAAGGTTAAAGGTTGCGACTTCACATGCGCTTTGAAGTTGGACATATTTATCATATCTACAACAGAGGAAATAATTCTGGGCGAATATTTTTCAGAAGAGAGAATTATTTGTTTTTTCTACGAAAAGTCAGGAAAGAGATAAAACCTATATCTGAGATTTTAGCATACTGCCTAATGCCCAATCATTTTCATTTTATGATTATGGCAACAAAGAATTCATGTGAAGAAAACAAGCAGGGGATACAAGTATTAGCAAAAAAAATCGGAACATTATTAAGCTCTTATACTCAGGCAATTAACAAAGAGAGAAAGAGAACTGGTTCGTTGTTCCAGCAAAAGACGAAATCGAAAGATTTGGGCGAGCTTATTACGTATCCGAGAACAAGAAGAAGTTACGCCGAGGTATGTTTTGCATACATTCATAATAATCCTGTTAAAGCGCGGCTGGTAAGAAGGCCAGAAGATTGGGAATTTTCGTCTTTCAGAGAATTAGCAGGTTTGCGAGATGGGACTATATGCAACAAGGAACTCGCCTTTGAGATTCTGAATATCAATGAAGAAAGCATGTATCACTTCAGCAAGTATATTGACGAAGATTTTAAGAATATCTGGTAATCTAACATCAGCCCGCTCGCTAATCCGAGCGACCGCTCAAAGCGGTCAGCCGGATGCGAGCGGGCTGATGTAGCGGTCGCTCGGATTAGCGGGCTGATGTCAACGGCACGTTATTCGTCCCCCAGATACTGGAATTGGTCGAGCATGCGTTTGTCGTTCTCGAGGAAGATGCGCAGGTCTTTTATGCCGTATTTTAGCATGGCGATACGCTCTATTCCAAAGCCAAAGGCATATCCTGTGTATTCGTCAGGGTCAATGTCCATGTTCCTGAGTACGTTTGGATCGACCATGCCGCAGCCCAATATTTCAAGCCAGCCAGTGTATTTGCACACTGGGCAACCCTTGCCACCGCACAGAGTACAAGTAACGTCCATCTCAGCAGATGGTTCTGTGAAAGGGAAATATGACGGACGGAAACGTATGTTTGTATGCTCGCCGAAGAATTCACGCGCAAAAATGAGAAGTGTTTGCTTCAGGTCGGCAAAAGAGACATTATGATCAACGTACAAGCCTTCTATCTGGTGAAAGACATAATGCGAACGGTAAGACACGGCTTCATTACGATACACACGTCCAGGTAAGACCACTTTTAGCGGTGGGCGGTGCGTTTCCATGTAACGTATTTGTGTGTTTGATGTGTGTGTGCGCAGCACTACGTCGGGGTCTCGTTCGATGAAGAAAGTATCCTGCATGTCGCGAGCAGGGTGGTCGTGTGGAAAATTAAGCGCTGTGAAATTGTGCCAGTCGTCTTCTATTTCAGGTCCGTGTGCTACAGCAAAGCCCATACGACGGAAAATGTCCAATAGCTCGCGGCGAACTATTGACAATGGATGTCGTGTGCCTACTGCCATGTTTTCGCCGGGCAGGGTCAGGTCAAGGTCTATTTTTTGTGCTTTCTGGTCTTCCAGTTGCTGCTTTGTTGTCTTTATCTTGTTTTCTACCAGGGCTTTGAGCTCATTGAGAACTTTGCCGTATTCGGGTTTTTCTTCCTTTGGTATGTTTTTGAATTCGGCAAAAAACTTTGTGATTAGCCCTTGTTTCTTGGAAAGGAATTTTATTCTGAATTGTTCAAGTTCTTCGAGACTTTTTGCTTCAAAATTCTTGACTTCGTCAATGTGATGTTTAATTTGCTCAATCATTTGACCGTTGTTTGAAGATGTTTTGTGCAAAAGTAAAAATTTTGTGATAATTAACTAAAAATGAAACATGGTTTTATGAACAAAGTGGTGCTGTAAAGGGACAATATCACAATGCAAAGATTATAGCAGTCCAGATTTATTATGAATGTTCAGCCTTTGTAAAGCACTTTGGATTATTTTTCTGCAATACTGCATTTTTGAGAATCTGTCGGTAAATTTTTGGTTCTTAGTTTATTGCCAGAAATGTTTTTGCAAATAAACCCTTTAATGTGTTTTTAAGCTTTTTCTATATCTTTGTTAAAAAGCAGAAAATAGTAAATATGAAAATTTCACGAGCTCAAGTTGAGAAGATTCTTGTTTTCGTTGCACTTGCTGCAATATTGTTTGTCAACAATGGACGTGTGTCTCTGTGGGACCAGGACGAGGCAGCTTATGCTGGTTTTGCCAAGCACATGATTGAGACGCACAATTACGTTGTGCCGAACTTTACGTGGTCTTTCCCGCATCGCAAGCCACCGCTGCATTTCTGGCTGATAACCGTCTCTTACAAGATTTTTGGTGTTAATGAGTTTGCAGTGCGTTTTTTTGTGGCTCTTAGTCTATTGGGCGTTTATCTGATGATTTATTTCTTTGGTAAGCGATTTATAGGTGAGAAGGCAGCGTTTTATTCGGCGATAGTTCTGGGTACAAGCTTTTTTGCGCCGCTGCTTGGTAAGATTGCTGTAACAGACGGATTGTTGTTGTTTTTCCATACATTGGCTGGTTTTTCGCTATTGTATGTGCTCGAGGAAAGGCGGTGGATTTATGTGTTTTGGTTTTATGTGGCAGTGGCGGCTGGGCTGCTGGTCAAAGGTCCACCGATTTTGATTTTTACGGGTCTGTATGTTGTTCTGCTTTTTGCCCTGCATCCCAAGCGTAAGAATCTGATTATTTTGCATCCGTGGTTTTTCGGTTGGTTTGCACTCTTGCCGCTGCTGTGGTGGGGATATAAGGCATGGCAGCAGAATCCGGATTTTATCCGGTGGATGATTAACTGGTATATTATTCGTCGTACGCATGGTGCTGTCTTTGGACAGACCGGTCCTGTGGGCTATTATCTTGTAACGATTATCATTTTCTTTTCTTCGTATTTTGTGTTTTTTCCGGCAGCATTCAAGAACGCAATCAAGGCTCTATGGCAGAAGCCCAAAAATTCATGGTTTCTTGTAGGGGCTTGGATGGTCTCAGGGTGGCTGATTTATGAGTTCATCAAGAGCAAGCTTCCGGCTTATGTTATAGCGGCTTATCCTGCTGTGGCAATGGCAATTGGACAGCAGATTGTCAGTTCGTCCAAGGACACTGCGGATAGAACTATTAACCGTGTGAGTGCTGTTCTGCATCTGATTATAGCCTTGTCTCTGTCCGGTGGTATAATATTTTTTGGTCGTAGCTTTTTCCAGAGTGAAAGTGATTTTGGGCAAGCTGTGGGGATTGCCGTTGTATATTTGATGTTGACGGCTTATGGGCTTAGTCTCGTATGGCTGGATAAAATCCTTGACGGTGCAAAGGTTCTGATGATAAATGCAGGTCTATTTCTGTTGTTGACTTTTTCGTTTCTATTGCCCAAGCTTGATTATCTGCGCAATGCGCCAGAGCGTACGGCTCTTTATATAAAAGATTTTGACCCAGATGCCCAGGTAGTTGTAGTGGCTAATCATTTTGGTGATCCGCCGAGTTTGCCGTTTTATCTTGAGACTTATTTGCCGCATGCCAAGCTTATTTACACGGAAAAACAAAAAGTTATTGATAGTGTGCTCATTAGCAATAGTAATTATGTGCTTATTCTCAATGAAAAACAAATCAATACTTTGCTCAAAAAGCGTCCAATGCTCAGTTACAAGCTTATTGAGTCGCATGCTGTAGATCGTCCGGCTGATCTGGATTATTACATAGTCATTAAACACTAAACACTTTGGAAAATGTATTATATTATTAATGATCAGGTCGTTAGCAAGAACTTTATTGAGATTGACATATACAGTCCATTTCTGAACTATGGACAGGGACTAAAGCGAACAATGCTTTACCACGATGGTCATATTTTGTGGTACGAGGAACACCTAAAGCAGCTCGAGGCAGACGCACGTGAACTGGAATTTGAAGTTGATTTGCAGGTCTTTTCAAAAGAAAAAATCTTAAGTCTTCTGGAAAAGAATGATTTAGCACAGGATACAGCTTTGATAAAAATTCTCTGTATTAAAGAGGTGGCTGGCTGTAATACTGCTGTTCTCGTTCATCCGTATCAATTACCTGAATATTACGCCAGTGTAGCACTACATGATGAGGCTTGTCTGTCGCACTATAATAGCTTTAGCAATATCTGGGATGCGCAGCATGTTTACTGGTTGGAATACTATGGTCGCACTTTGGGTACAGACCAGGTTCTTTTTATCAATCACAAGGGACGTATTATTCACGCTTTTGATGCCAATGTCATTGCACTGTGGAACAAGAATTTGTATTTTGTTTATCCACGTGGGAATTTTCGGCTCTCAATAATTCAGCAGAAAATCATTCGTAATGCTCTGGGACTGGGCATTCGCAAACTTCTGGACAAGGGCAATGGACTCTCGATAGATTTGATGCAGCGTGCAGACGAAGTTATTCTTATCAATGATACTTTTATTGCACAGACAGTCTCGGCAATTTATCGTCCATCTGGTAA
>JALWCU010000382.1 GCA_027015275.1 Bacteroidales bacterium
ACTGATTCTTAGACCAGTGTATATCAGAAAGTATGCAATAGTTTACTAACTGCAGCTAAAAAGCATAAACAAAGAGGCGGGGCAGGAGTTCCGCCTCTTTGTTTTTATATCCTCAAAAAGTCTTTAGTTCATAATACTTAAGCTATTAGACTAAATGCTTTAAAGAAATTTTGTATCACAGCCCAAGCTTTTTGCGAATGTCCCTAGGAATTGCATTCTTGTTAACAAGTATGCTCATTGTCTTGTAAGCTACATAATTCCTTGAGAAATACCAATATCCGTCATAGCCTACCTTTTTTGTCCAAGAATTCTTTACAATATAGAATGTAGTACCATTCTGGTCATGAGCGCGACCTATGATGTGCATACCGTGATCATCTGTTGTCGTATAATGCTCAAATGCCCATTGACGCATTTGCTGTGTGATTGGCATTTCTTTATAAATCTTTGTGTAGTCATATTTGGGCCCATGACGATAAGATATTGGTTTTGGCATAATTTGTCCGTTGACAGTGTCAAAGGCTGACTTTGGCACAACAGCAATACCTTTGATGCTAAAGTATGGCTCACTAACATCAGCCCCCCATTCGACAGTATAGCCATGTTCCAGACTATTATCAATTATTCTCATCATGTCATCCAGAGGAACATTATAAGCGCTTTTATGTGCCCAGTTGTCAGGCATTTCGAGAATGAATGGCTTGTAGAAAGGATGATGTGTGTATGACGTAATTTCTACATAATCATCAGGATTGACTTTAACAACTTCTTTCAGAAAGCTTTTTGGAGTGTATTGTTTCCCATTGTATGTAAAAGTCTTTGGTGTAGGCCCCATGTATGCGTCAACGATTGCATTAAAGCCTCTTTCCCATGCAGTAGTTAGACGGTTCTCGTCAACGAGCTTTGCTAAATATGCCTTGAGGATACTATTAAGCTCCTGGTGATTATAGTGCTTAGAACCATAGTCAATACCATTATAAACACTCAGCGGCACAATACCATATTTTCTTATAGCACACATAACATCATGTGGTTCTCCACCTTCGTCAAAATTAACCTTACCATGCCAAAGAACATAATTGAGAGCCTTGTCCTTGTAGCAGTGATTAACCACAAACATTGGCGAAAAATTAACTGCTTTTTTGGGGTCTTTTATCCCATTGATTCTCATCATCTCTGATTCTATGAAAGAGACTGTGGACCATGCCCAGCATGTACCTGTACGATCCTGACTCTTTACAGAAGTAGCGGGCAGACGGATTTCGTCTGTGAACTTGTAAGCAACTTTTTTTTGCTGCTGCTGTGGTTGTTGACCGAACAAAGTAACGGAAAACAACAAGACAATGAAAAAACTCAGCTTTTTCATAGGTTTTATTTTTAAATTTGTATCACACGCAAACAAAGTTATAAATAAGAGATGGATTTACAACAAGCTTTAGAAAAATCTGCAAAAATCATTAAACAGTCGGATAGTTTGCTTATTTGTGCTGGTGCAGGAATGGGAGTAGATTCAGGGTTGCCAGATTTCCGTGGTAAGCAGGGTTTCTGGCGTGCCTACCCCTTTGCACAAAAATTGGGTATTTCGTTCCAGCAAATGGCTAATCCACGGTGGTTTGACCAAGATCCACATCTTGCTTGGGCTTTCTATGGGCACAGACTCAATCTTTATCGTCAGACCACACCACACAAAGGCTTTGATATTATTCTGCGCTGGGCAAGACAAAAAAGCAAAGGCTATTTCGTCTTTACTTCTAATGTTGACGGGCAGTTCCAGAAAGCTGGCTTTGCCCCGAATAATATCGTTGAAATTCATGGTTCAATTCACCATTTACAATGCTCCCTGCCTTGCGAAAATGACATCTGGCCAGCAAATAACGTGGACCTAAAAATAGACATGGACAAGTTCCGCGCCTTAGACCCTCTGCCACAATGCCCATACTGCGGACGTGTGGCAAGGCCTAATATACTGATGTTTGGCGACTGGGCTTGGATAGCACATAGAACTGATGAACAAGAAAAAACCTTCGAACAATGGCTAAATATGCTTCGAGAAAAACATGCCCAACTCGCGATAATAGAAATAGGCGCAGGTACAGCCATATCTACCGTACGCATGACAAGCGAGAACCTGGCTGCCTCGTTCAATGCCCCACTCATTCGCATAAATCCTCGTGAGCCTGACATCTATTCTTCAATAGATGGTGTATCTTTGCCCCTGGGTGCAT
>JALWCU010000383.1 GCA_027015275.1 Bacteroidales bacterium
ATCCGTTCATAACTTCACTGCCCGGATTTGCAACATCTGTTGCGAGAATATTTTCTTTAGGCTTACCCGGATATGCATGTTCTGTTCCGTATCTTGCTCTAAACGGCAAACCGCCTTTTGCAACAGGTAGAGAAATATCATACAAAATAGGTGTTCCGGGATGTTCTGTTGTCCAGCAAGGCCAAGGAAGCCCGTAATATTCACCGTCACAAGGTCCGCCGGTTGCTTTTAAAGTATCCACATCAAAAGTGTGCCAGTAATCGGTTTGTTTCTTAATTCTTTCGGGAGTTTGACCGTTGTAGCCTATTGTAAGTGAACCTTTGTTGATTTCTCTTGTAATATCTTCAGGTTCTTTTTTGACGTTTTTATAGAATTCATTGTAGAAACCGAGTTTTTTAGTTAAGAGTCTCATAATTTCATAATCATCTTTGCTTTCGTAAACAGGGTCTACAACTTTATATCTCCACTGAATACCTCTTTGACTGCTTGTAACACTTCCTTGAGTTTCATATTGACTTGAAGAAGGAAGCAGGTAAACATTATCTTTATCACAAGCTGCTGCAGTCATTGTTGGGAACGGATCAATAATTACAACCAAATCAAGCAAATCCAATGCTTTTTTCAGTTTATGATATTGAGATTGTGAGTTAGATGAACAACCCCAGAATACTACGGCTTTCAAAGGTGTGTATTGAGTAATTTTATCTTCCTGAATAACACCCTCATACCATCTGCTTAGGGTAAATCCTTTTTTGCCCATGTATTTTTCATCTTTAAATCTTGATTTAACCCATTCGTAATCCATACCCCAAACTCTGCTCCAATGTTTCCAAGCACCTTTGGATAATCCGTAATATGCAGGCAATGAATGAGAAAGGATACACATGTCTGTTGCACCCTGAACATTATCATGACCTCTTAAAATGTTTGTTCCACCGCCTGATTTACCCATATTACCCAAAACAAGTTGAAGGATACAATATGCTCTTGTGTTACTGCTACCTATTGAGTGCTGAGTTCCGCCCATACACCAAACAACCGTTGCCGGTCTGTTATTGGCAAGTATTTTTGCAATTTTAACTATTTCTTTTGCGGGAACACCGGTAACTCTTTCAACGGCTTCAGGAGTGTAATCTTTAGCAACGTCTTTTAGCTGTTCAAAGCCCGTAACTCTTGTTCTTATAAATTCTTTATCTTCCCAACCGTTTGCAATAATTACGTTAATTAATCCCATTACAAATGCGGTATCTGTGCCTGAACGAATTCTTACATAATCGGTTGCTTTTGCGGCGGTTTTTGTAAACCTCGGGTCAACTACTATAACGGGAGCATTATTTACTTCTTTTGCATGTAAAACGTGTTGCATTGCTACCGGGTGAGCTTCCGCAGCGTTTGAGCCGATAAAGAAGAAACATTTGGAATGTCTCATATCGTTAACGCTGTTGGTCATTGCACCGTAACCCCAAGTATTTGCAACACCTGCAACTGTTGTTGAGTGGCAAATTCTTGCTTGGTGGTCTATGTTGTTAGTACCCCAAAATGCTGCAAGTTTTCTGTGAAAATAGGCCATTTCATTAGAAACTTTTGCACTACCAATCCACATTGTAGCATCGGGACCGTCTTTTTTCCTGATATCAAGCAACTTATTACCTATTTCATCAATTGCGGTTTCCCAAGAGATTTTTTCCCATTTGCCGTTTACTTTCTTCAAAGGTGATTTTAACCTTTTTTCACTAGTTACCATATCAATAGCGCCTGCACCTTTACAGCAATGAGAACCCCTTGAAATAGGGTGGTCAAAAGCAACTTCTTGTCTCACCCATACATCATTTTGCACTTCTGCATAAATTCCACAACCCACCGCACAATGTGTACAAATTGTTTTAACTGTTTTGGAATCAGGGTAAGGTGTTGATTTTGCATTGGCTTTTTTTACAAATGCAGGTGATAGTCCTAATCCCGCAACAGCAGATGTTGCAGCAAACAGTTTCAAAAAGCCCCTACGTCCTATTTGTGGATTCAGATTTTTTACAATGGTATTAGCCCCACTGTCTTTTCTTAGTATTTTCTTACTACCCATTTCAACCCCCTTACCTTAAGGTCTCATAATATTTCTTGAAATGTTCGGTTTCACGATAAAGAGTTTCGTTTTGAACATTTTCCACAGACTTAGCCGAGGATTTTTTTGCTGACAAAACCACTGCTGCCCCGGTAGC
>JALWCU010000384.1 GCA_027015275.1 Bacteroidales bacterium
AGCAGACTTTATGCTATCAGTAATTTCCTTTTGCTGAGATTCTATTTCACGATTTTTTTGCAGCAGTTCATCCCTTTGTGCTTCTATTTCTGCCTTTTGTTCTTCTATTGTGCGAGTGCGGTCTATGACCTTTTGCTCCAGATTTTGGTTAAGCTCCTCCAATCGATTAAAATACTCGCCCAGCCGCTTGACCATCTGATTATATTCAGTGGCAAGCTGTCCCAACTCATCATTATTTCTGACAATGGCAAACTTGCCAAATTTTCCTCCTGTAGTCTCACGCATCTTGCTCAGAAGCTCCCTGAGTGGATGCAATATCAATCTATTAGTCCAGCGTATAAAGAAAACCAAATATACCAGTAATGACAGAGTACTACTGATGAGACCCACTATAAGCATAGTGGTATTGAAGACAGGTATGTAAAAAATATGATTTAAAACCTTGTCTGTCTGCCATTTATCACCAGACATAGGCAGTTTATAGAAAAGTACCTCTTTAACCTGCTCGGTCCAACTATCAAGTCCCAAATCCCGAACTTTGACCAATGCCGTTATCAAATAAAAAGCAACTATCAATACAGGCGCAAACAAAAGAACAAAATAAACAATTCTTATGTAATTTGCTACCCGCTGCTTTAGGTGCTTTGACGGACTGAGTAACAATTCTTTATCGAAAATATGGTCAATGTAAAAAAACTGCACCCGGTTCTTCTGCCAATAATACACAAAAATCCACATCATAAGCGAGGCAAAAGTCCATATCAATAGCTGCTCATGGAAAAACTGAATGTACTGATGAGTAGCTTGGTCAGGTACAATTAGGCTGTGCACCCACAGATATAGATTTAACAAAAAAATCAGGCCAAACAACAAAAAAGCATTTATGCTCGGAGTCTTGTAAATATGCTTTCTGACAAACCTCTTGAGCCTATTCCCTATAGGCTTGCCACGCCTGAGACGACGAAAATAAATCTTGAAAGGAAGATTAAAAATAAAGTAAATGACAAAGGTTATGAGTAAAACAGTGTTAAATGTTCGTCTATTAGGATTTGAGAACCTCTTTACCCCGTGTTGTGAATTGCTATTCTCTACCTTTATATTGAAATTAAACAGTCCACTGCTACTGACAACAGCCATTTGTTGTGAAGGAACTTTCTCATTGTTCAAGTAATTGATAATAAAATACATACCCGAATTTGTGATAAAAGGCAATACCAGCACAGCAAACATAAAATAGGAAACCAGCACTATGCGAAGCAGATATTATTGAGGTATATTATTTCTCTTCATTGATAAAAGAATTAAATTCGCTAAAAATTTTTACATAATAAAACAAATTTTGTATGAAACTCAAAGGTTTTACTGGAGAATTATTCACAGATATTGCAATACGAACAATTTATTCTACAGATGCTTCAGAATACAAACAAATGCCACTGGCTGTGGCTTATCCCCGTGACAATAATGATATTTTAGCCTTGATAAAATATGCACAAGACACAGGCACACCACTAATCCCGAGAGGTGCAGGAACATCCCTGGCAGGTCAAGTCGTTGGTCAAGGTATTGTTGTGGACGTTTCGCGCTATATGACTCGTCTTATTCAGGTCAATACTCAAGAAAAATGGGCACTCGTACAACCCGGTATTGTCTGGGCTGAGCTTAATAAATACCTCGAACCATACGGTATGCTCTTCGGACCCGAAACTTCATCAGGCACACGCTGTACTCTCGGCGGTATGGTGGGTAATAATGCTGCTGGACTGCACTCGCTCGTTTATGGCTCTACACGAGATAAACTACTGGAAGTAAGTGGATTCCTGTCAGACGGCTCTTTTGTTACTTTCAGACCCCTGACAAAAGAAGAATTCGAACAAAAACTAAAATTGCAAAACCTCGAGGGCAAAATCTACCGCCAAATATACAATAGTCTGAGCAAAGAAGCTAACCGTGATTTAATCCGCCAAAATTACCCTGACCCAGATGTTAAACGCCGTAATACTGGTTATGCTCTTGACCTTCTGCTGGATACAGAGCCTTTTGGAGGCAAAGAAAAATTTAATTTTGCTCGCCTTCTGGCAGGAAGCGAAGGTACTTTGATGTTTTTCACGGAATTCAAATTGCAGCTTTCGCCTCTGCCACCCAAACATAGAGCCGTCATAGCAGTTCATCTGCACCAGCTCGAACAAGCTTTTTATGCTAATCTCATTGCACTGGACTTTGCCCCAGCTGCTGTAGAACTCATGGACAGCACTGTTCTCGAACTGACAAAAGATAATACAGAACAGCGAAAAAACAGGTTCTTCGTCAAGGGAGACCCAGGCGCAATACTAATCGTAGAATTTGCTGCCGACACCAAGGAAGAAATTTTATCCATAGCCAAAGACATGGAAAAAGCAATGCGCAGCCAGGACCTGGGCTATCATTTCCCAATAATCTGGGACACAGACATCCAGCGTGTCTGGAAGCTGCGTAATGCTGGGCTTGGCGTGCTGCCAAATCTATACGGAAAGGCAAAACCAGTGGGAGTGATAGAAGATACTGCCGTTGCACCAAAATTTTTACCTGATTATATCCGCGAAGTAGGACAGGTACTTGAAAAATACAACACTTCCTGCGTTTATTATGCACACATTGGCAGCGGTGAGCTACACCTGCGCCCTGTGCTTAACCTACGCGACAGAGAGGATGTCAAAAAATTCCGTTCCATTGCCTATGACATAGCAGCGCTGGTAAAAAAATACCGTGGCTCATTGAGCGGCGAACATGGTGACGGGCGTCTCCGTGGTGAGCTTATACCGTTTTTTTATGGAAATGAAATTTACCAAATGTTTCGCCAATTAAAATATACCTGGGATCCACAGAAAATCTTTAATCCAGGTAAAATCGTGGACACTCCGCCTATGGATACTGACCTTCGCGTGCCAGTGGACTGGAACATGCCCAAGATTGATACTTATTTCCGTTATGACAGTGAAGGCGGATTTGAAAAATTAGTCCTAAAATGCAATGGCTCAGCCAATTGTCGGCAAAAACAAATCATTGGTGGTACAATGTGCCCGTCATACAAAGCAACGGAAAACGAATATTACTCGACACGTGCCCGAGCAAACATGCTGCGCGAAATTATGATAGGAAGCAAAAATCCTGAGGACTTTACACACAAAGAACTTTATGAAATACTGGATAACTGCTTAATGTGCAAGGCATGCAAATCAGAATGTCCGGCAAACGTGGACATGACAAAGCTCAAACAGGAATTTCTACAACATTATTACGACCGACACGGTGTGCCCTTGCGTTCATGGCTCATAGCTAATTTACCAGTTTTCAACAAGCTGCTGCTGCCTTTCCACGGACTTGCCAATCGTATGCTCAATAGCAAACCAATGAAAAAGGCTTTCAGCCTGCTAGGTTTTGCACCAGAGAGAAATCTGCCAGAACTTACCAACAAAACCGTCAAAGCATGGTACAGAAAGCATTTACACAAATCAGCACAGAAAAAAATCTATTTATTTATAGATGAATTCACCAATCAATATGACAGCAATCTGGGCATAAAGGCAGTAATGTTTTTCGAGCGTCTCGGATATGAAGTAATTATTCCACAAATAGAGATAAGCGGCCGCACATACCTCTCCAAAGGACTGCTAAAACAGGCAAGGAAAATAATAAACAAAAACATACAACAGCTTTCAGGAAAAATCACAGAACAATCACCACTGGTGGGCATAGAACCTTCGGCAATTCTCACTTTCAGGGACGAAGCTCTGGACTTGATAGACGATTCTCTCTTGGAGCAGGCAAAGGAAATATCCCGGTGGACATATACCTTCGAGGAATTCGTAGCCCGGGAAATAGACAAAGGACTGATAACAAGCAAAGAATTTATTACAGACAAGAAAAAAATTATCTTCCACGGACATTGTTATCAAAAAGCGCTATCAAGCACCAAATACACTCACAGGGTACTTTCTTTGCCCGAAAACTTCGAAGTCGAAGAAATACCATCAGGCTGCTGTGGCATGGCCGGCTCCTTTGGCTACGAAAAAGAACATTATGAACTTTCTATGCAAGTAGGTGAGCTCGTGCTTTTCCCCGCAGTCCGTAAGGCAGAGGAACAAACTATACTAATAGCTCCTGGCACTAGCTGCCGTCATCACATAGCGCACGGCACTGGCCGCAAAGCCTATCACCCAGTAGAAATAATGTTCGAAGCTTTGAGAAGAGATTAAATTTACGTATTTTAAAGCAAATGCAAAAAACTTATAACTATGTTAATATCAACAAAATATTTGGAAGCATGGGAAGATAACAAAATTCTATGCTTTCGTTGGCTGCCCCCTACTTCTGAGATGTCAGTCCAAGAATACTTTGAACACCTGGAGGAGAGTGCAAAGGTCATAGAAAAAGCGGGGAAACAATATATTTGTCTGGATACCAGCAAATTGAATTTCACGATTCCTCTGAATCTGCATGATAAGATTAATGACATACTGCTTCCTGCTTATGAAAAATCAAGCATAAAAAAATTGGCTATCGTTATGCCTCAGGAACTTATAAAAAATCTCTCGATCAGCGAAACAATATCCAAACAAAAACATCTACACGATTTTGAAAGTAAATATTTTCCAGAACTGGAAGCAGCCAAAGAATGGCTATTAGCTTAAAATTTTGCAAAATTTATAATAATTCTTATTTTTGTCTAAAATCTATATTATTAATTATGGAATTAAAGAATGACTATCAAAAAGTCTGGACTGAGGGCAATATTCTTATTTTTAAATGGTTACCAGGCACATTCAAAATGTCTGAACAGGAATATATAGAAGAGATTAAAAAAGCTGCCCAAATAATAAATAAACAAAGGAAACCTTACATTATGCTACTTGCAAAAGAAATGTTATTCATCATTCCTTTATCTTTACAGCAAAAAGTTAATGACATACTCCTTCCTGCCTACAATGAGTCTGGAGTTAGAAAACTTGCTGTTATAGTGCCTGAACAAATAATACCAACCCTATCTATCGAGCAGACTATAGAGGAAAGAAGAATTTATCATAATTTTACAACCCGATATTTCTCTGATGAGGACCAAGCCAGAAAATGGTTACTTTCTCAAGATAAATAGCTCTGTTGCCTGTCGAAAAGAAATACCCCAGGATTATAATACATCATTTTCTCCAGTTCTGCTTCGGTAAACACATTGAAAAAATTAGTCAAATATTGCGAAAAGGAATCAATAAAGAACATGTTGAGATAATAATCTGAACCATAAAGAAATTTGTGCGGTGCCAACGGGAAAAATTTTTTCTTAATATATTGCAGCATACTCTGTTCTGTCTGGCACGATAGGTCTGTATAAAGGTTGGGATATTTGAGCATCAATTGAATGACTATTTCCTGCCAATCTTTGCCCTCACCGCCAAAGTGGGCAAGATTCAAACGCAACTCAGGGAAAGTTAGCATTACTTTTTCCCACAACTTTGGGTGATTCAGCTTCTTAGCTCGCTCGACAATAGCTGCGCCAGGGCCTGAGAAAAAATCCGTATCAAATTCTATCCAGCCGCTGTGCTCGATAACATGCCCATCAAAATAAAAAGCGCCTTTTATTTCTAATTTCTTAACAAAAGTAGCAAACCCGCTATTAGAATTATGCGCAGTAATAGGAATTTGATTTGACTGGCAGAAATCATATAAATCCATCAAGTTGGGGTCCAGAGGCGAATAGCCATTAGGGGTATATAATTTTATGCCAAGGAAAGGCTTGTCCTTCCCTACTAATTCTCGAGCTAAAGTGAGTGTCTGCGAATGGCGTGGGTCCACATAGAAGAAAGGATACACATGATCAGGATACATACTCTTAAGCTCCTGAAGCTGATTAACCTGGAACATGAATATATCCTTGCTATCCAATTCTGCTTCCTTATTATTCCTATAAGAGATGAGTTCATCCAGCCGGGTATGGAGAGATTGTAATTGATTAAAAATCTTATAATGTTCTAACCTGTGCATATATTTATCCAATAATGTAAGTATATTGTCCCTTACCGTCATCAGTAATTCATGGTCTTTGCGAGATGAGAATGAGCTTATATCCTGAGTATAAGACTCTTGAAAACAGGAGGCTACGTTGTATGACAAAGGCACAAATATTACATCAAAACCTTTATACTGTTTTTTTAATTTTAACATTACCTCCTTACTAGAGCTCGACATGAGCAAATTTATCACATTAATTATACGTTTAATTAATGACGCTACTTTAACCTTCTGGGCATTTTCAATGTCAGTTCTACTTTTCTCGCGAGCCACTAATGTATCTAAATCAGACATCAAATCCAGCAGCGAATGAAGGATACGCCGTGTTATATGTCCTTTGTGAAAGAGATGACAATGAGCATCATAAATAGTATGTTTCATACCTATAATTTTGACAATAAACAAAAATAATTATTAAATGGTAAACTTTTTGCTATTTTAGTAAAGAAATAAGATAAACCTGATAATATTATGAAAAAATTATTTTTGTTCCTTCTGATTTTTTTGGCGTTAGGTAACTGGCTAACAGCGCAGGAACTTGCTAACTGGTTGCGCTATCCCGCAATTTCACCAGATGGTAAGTATATAGCTTTTGAATATAAAGGAAACCTCTGGAAAGTTTCTGTTAAAGGAGGCGAGGCTATTCCTCTGACTGTTTCGCCTTATTATGAATATTCACCAGTGTGGTCACCAGACGGTAAATATATTGCTTATGCTTCGGATGAATTTGGGAACTTCGATATTTTTCTCATGCCTTCTAGCGGTGGGAAATCAATTCGTTTGACTTATTATTCTGGTAATGAGAGACCATGGACTTTTTCACCAGATGGCAAATTTGTGCTTTATTCTACTTTTTTCCAAAAAAATCCCAATGGCATACAATTCCCTACTGGCTGGCTCACAGAGCTTTATAAAATCAGTACTAATGGTAAAATATTCAAGCAAGTACTATCCACGCCAGCACAGTATGTTAGCTTTCTCAAAGACAGAAAACGTTTTGTATATCAAGATCTCAAAGGCGTTGAAAATTATTGGCGTAAACATCACACGAGTTCTGTTACGCGTGATATATGGCTCTATGACCCAATGACTGGCAAGCATAAAAAATTGACTAAATACATTGGTGAAGACCGTGAGCCTGTAGTTTCGCCAGATGGAAAATGGATTTATTATTTGACAGAAGAGTTTAATAATACTTTTAATGTTGCAAAAATGCCTATAGACGGTTCAGGCAAACCCATTGAACTGACTGATTTTAAGCGGAACCCCATACGCTTCCTGACAATGGCTAATAATGGCACTCTATGTTTTTCATGGGACGGACAAATTTATGTGCTAAAGGACGGCGGCAAGCCACAGAAACTCAATATTACTGTTAATTATGCAGGACTTGACCCCAAGCCGCAATACAAGGTCTTTACCAGGGGTGCCACAGAAATGGCTGTAAGCCCAGACGGCAAATACGTAGCAATCGTTGTTCGGGGAGATGTCTATGTGGTCTCGGTAGAGACTGGCGCTACACGACAGATTACTAACACACCAGAGCAGGAACGTAGCGTTGATTTCAGCCCCGACGGCAAAGCATTAGTTTATGCTGGCGAACGTAATAATAGCTGGAATATTTACATGACAAAAATCGAAGACAAAGATGCAAATTCATTCATATTGGCCAAAAAGCTTAAAGAAGTGCCCGTAATAGCCACATCTGCCGAGGAATTCCAACCCAAATTCTCTCCAGACGGCAAAGAAGTAGCTTATCTTGAGAATCGTACAACATTGAAAGTCATTAATCTAAAAACTCACAAAACCCGTAAAATCCTCGACGGTAAATACAATTATTCCTACAGCGACGGTGATCAATGGTTTGACTGGTCGCCAGACGGTAAGTGGTTCCTAGTAAACTACTCACCGCACGTACTATTCATTAGTGATGTAGGTCTTGTTAAAGCTGATGGTAGCGGCACTATACGTAATATCACTCAAAGCGGATATAAAGACACACACCCGATGTGGGTAATGAATGGCAAAGCAATGATATGGTTCTCAGACAGAGAAGGTTACCGTAGCCATGGGAGCTGGGGCGCAGAAGATGATGTATATATGATGTTCTTTAACCAAAAAACTTATGATATTTTCAACATGCCAGATGACCAATACAGGGCATGGCAAAAAGAACATAAGAGGGACAGCACAAAAAAAACCAAACCTCTAAAACTTAATCTTACTAATCTTCAAGACCGCATAGTTAGACTCACGCGCTACTCATCACATTTGAGCGATGCGCTGCTTACAAATGATGGCAAAACTCTGTTTTATGTCGCACGTTACGAGGCTGGTTATGCTCTTTGGAGAGTTAAAATCCGTGAACACGAAACAAGGCTTATCACAAAAGTCCCTGGACCAGCTAGTATTTTTCTTACAAAAGATGGACAAACCTTATTCCTATTTTCCAATGGTAATATAATGAAAATCAATACACAAACACTGAGTAAGAGTCCTGTATCATACCACGCCGAAAAAGTCATTGACTACTACGCAGAAAAATCTTATCTCTTTGATCATATCTGGCGAGAAATGAAAGAGAAATTCTATGACCCAAATATGCAGGGCGTTGATTGGAATTACTATGGTCAGCATTACAAAAAGTTCTTGCCATATATCAACAACAATTATGATTTTTCGGAAATGGTTAGCGAAATGCTCGGTGAGCTGAATGCTTCACATACTGGCTGCGGCTATAGACCAGATAGAAAAGACGCTGACCGTACTGCATTCCTTGGACTTCTTTACGACATATCATATACAGGACCTGGGGTGAAAATCGAAAAAATACTGAACAAAGGACCTTTCTTCAAGGAAAATACTCAGGCTAAACCAGGCGACTTGATTGTCTCTATAGACAACCAACCTGTGGATAATATACAGGATCTATTCCGCCTTCTAAATCACAAGATAGACAAAATTGTTATCGTAGGACTAAAGAGTGATAAAAAACAATGGTCTGAAACAGTTGAGCCTATTTCACATGGACAAGAAGTTAATATCCTATATGATAGGTGGGTAAATGAGGAACGTGATATGGCACATAAACTCTCTCACGGACACGTGGGCTATGTCCATGTACGTGCAATGAATAGCGAAAGCTTCCGTCAGGTTTATTCTGATGCCTTGGGAAAAGAACTTAAATATGATGCTATAATCATTGACACACGTTATAATACAGGCGGTTGGCTGCATGATGATCTGGTTACACTCTTCGGTGGGAAAAAATATGTAGAGTTCTGGCCACGTGGACGTTACTTCGGCTATGAGCCATTTACTAAATGGATAAAAAAATCTATTGTTATTGTTAATGAAGCCAATTATTCTGACGGCCACGGATTCCCTTACGCTTACCGAACACTCGGGCTGGGAAAGATTGTAGGAATGCCAGTTGCTGGTACTATGACTGCTGTATGGTGGGAGACCCTAATGGACCCAACACTTTATTTCGGTATCCCAGAAGTAGGAGCCAAAGATTTGCATGGACATTACCTCGAAAATCACCAGCTCGAGCCAGACATTAAGGTACATAACGATTACGACAAAATAATTAAAGGTGATGACCAACAGCTAAATGCAGCAGTCCAGGAACTTATGAAAGAGATTGGACAAAAATAGAGACCTGATTAGTACAACTAATTTAATCTGCATCCCACGCCACACAGACGTGGGATGTTTTTTAGAATAAAAACTAAAACAATGATACTGGAAAAAGCACAAAAATATTTACGTCTATCGCAAAAGGCTGAAAATACAGGTAATCTATTACAAGCTCTTGAATATCAACTAAAAGCCACAGAAATTTATCAAAAGACTCTGCCAGAAAACGACATGACACTTGCCCAAGAATATGACAGACTATCAAAGCTGCTCAGGGACAACGGCTATCTTCCTAAAGCATTGCTCTACAGTCAAAAAGCCCTTGACATAAAACAAAACAACCTACCAGAGATACATCCAGAAATAGCAAAAAACTGCAATGACCTTGCCAACCTCTACTCTGCTAACTTTTACATAGACAAGGCTCTAACCTGCGCACAAAGAGCAGCTAAAATCTACGAGCAAACCACTGACAAAGATTCATTAGAATTAGCACAGACTTACAAAAACTTATCAATAATTTACTACGCCGACGGCCAGCTGGACAATGCTCTCGAATACGCACACAAAGCTCTGGCTACATTCACGAAAAAAGGACAGCATAGCATTCCGTTAGCCGAGCTATATACGAATATGGCATACATATACTTAGACAAAGGCGACAGATCCATGGCTAAAGAGGCCATCATACAGACCATTGAAATTTACGATAAAATCTTAGGAAAAGACAACCCACATAGCCAACAAGCAAAACAAATACTTGCAGACCTGAAATAACAGAAAACTCCCTGAATTATAACACAATACTAACAGAGAGGCCAGAACAGTATGTCCCATCTTTTTTGCTTCTCTCCCTTGTTTTAAGCGATATAGATTTTCCCTCGGGATATAACCTCTTATTAAGGCTGTGAAGGAAAAGAATTCTAGTCAATTATTTGTTTTGGATAACTTATTGTCATCAACTAAAAAGATACTAAATGCGCTCGCAGCTACTTCACAACCTTATCATAAAACAGCACAATCAACACACTCAGAAGCGTAGTTATCAAAAACACAGACTTTGGCATCTCCCAGAACAGGGCAAACAACAAAATAGTAGGCACAAGTACAGAATAGAAAGCCGCATTAGAAGATACTTTTTTAGAGAAAAGTCCTGCAAAAATAGCTGGCACAAAAATTAACGCAAGATAGGTTATCAACAGCGAAAGACGCACAATATCAGGGATAAGATATGCAATCAAAAAGCCCAACAAACCAAAAATCACTGTTATCACCCGGGCACGGCGCATGCTTCTGACCTGGTCAGTTTTTAGCAACTTATAAATTATTGCCGATCCACCTACAACATAGCTATCTATCGATGACATTATTACGGCTAAAACTGCGGCATAGCCCACGCCTTGCCAGCCACTGGGCAGCACCCTGTCCATAAAAGCAAAAATCGCCTTATTCTTGTCAGTAATGTGAAGAGTAACACTGGATTCCAATCCTATCCACAAGATTATCAATGAGATGATTATTACGAAAGGTATTGTCCACAGAAAAGAACTACGAGCTACCTGCGCCGACTCTGCTGAAAATATTCGTTGCCAATGTGCTGTATTCCCCAGAAATAGAAAACCACTGAGTAGCACAATACCCACAAACCAGCCCACACCACCAAAAGCAAATGGATCAACGTGCCCCTTTGGCAAATGAGAGAACATTGCACTTATGCCCCCCGTTGCATGATTTCCCATCAAAGCCAGAACCGTGAAGACAATCAAGATGATCCAGAACTGAATAAAGTCCGTGATAATATCAATTTTCAGTCCGCCCATGCCAGTATAAAGAATTGTTATCAAAGCTGTAAGTACCAGAGACCAAGTATATTCGATTTTCGTCAGAACAGAGGTAAGCGAAGCAATGGCAACAGCTTGAGCCCCTATCCATATAATCAGCAAAATAAGCTGAAGAACAGCTGTCAGAATACGGTTTTTCTCGTCAAAACGACTACCGAAAAAGTCCACTACAGTATATGCCTTGTACTTATCGCCAGCTTGTTTTATACGCGGCGCCAACCATGCCAGTATCAACATGCCAAACACATAAGCAGCAGGTAAAGCAAGACCATAAGAAATGCCTGAGTGATAGACTTCTGCAACTATACCAACAGTCCCACCTGCACCCACAACAGTAGCCACCGTCGAAAAGGTCATCAGCCACAGGCTTGTCTGGCGCTTATTGGCAAAATAGCCTTCTATGTCCTGATGACGTGAAAAATACCATGCTACTGCAAAGAGCAGTACAAAATATCCCAGCAATATCCACATTGTTATGGCCATAGCCACTTACTTTTTAGTGCAATAGCAAATTTACAAAATTCTGTACATAGTAACATAAGCTCTTATATCGTTAATAAAGCTTGTTTATCTTGACAATAAAAATCTTCTTATGTAAGTAAGTCAGTAAATAAAAAAATTTTACAGTAATTAATAATTTTTTTGTTGATTAATTACATTTTTGAGTATCAAAAACAGCCCATATTTAGCAAAAGTTATCTCAATTGTTCTTAAAGTATTTATACAAAACTAATGTAAAAGCATGAGGGCCGAGGTAAACAGTCTGTAAAGAAAGATGTCAATATAAGAGAAAAAGCCCCGACGCCGCTAAATCTTTTCTTAGACAGTGTCGGGGCTTTGATATTATTTACTCTATCAGATCCGCTTAATTGCTGCTTTTATTACCAAATAGTATTTGATAATCTTTCTGCCCAAGCTTCTTAGCCAATTTCTCTGGAACAAACTTCCAGTTATTGTCCACACTTGGATTATAGACTTTTTGCTTCTGCAAATATTGCATGATATAGAGACGTATATCCTTGTCTGTTGATTTTATGACACGGCTTGCAAGGCTATCCTGAGGTATATGTGCACCAATTGTGAGATGCCCACCACCGCCATTTCCACGATAAGAGTTTATGGCAACTGTGTAATAAACTGCTGTGTCAAATGGTTGTCCATTTGTCAATCCTGTGATAGTTATCCTTTGCCCCTGAGGCTTTGTAATATCAACGGTATAGAGAATTCCTTCGCCGCTGTCAAAATTGTAATATCTGCCTTTTAGACGGTGCCCGTCCTTATCGAATTTGAGTAAATGTCCATCTTTCTGCGGATTATCATCCAGCCAGAGCCCATAAGAATACTCGAGATAATTCTTTATTTCACTGCCTTTTAGCCGCATTGTGTACAGCATGTTCTCATATTTATAAAGATTGAACATCTGCCCGACAGTTATAGGCCCTGCGGGTATCACGGCATTAAAACGTAGCGGTGCAGCAAAGGATATCTGGGCTTTAGAGACATTAAGCTGTACCTTGTGTATAAGATCGAGAAATGCATTGTCGCCAAAATATGCCTTTCGTCCGTCCAGAGGTGCAGACAAAAATCCGACAGTATCAGAGACATATTTTTTGATTTTCATAAAGTCAGGCCAAAATTCCTTCATGAAATCCGTATCTGGCTTAAAACTATCTGTAACAACGAGCTGCCCTGCGATGTGCTTAACATAACAGTTTTTCTTGCTATTCCATATCATCTTGATAGTAGCGTGTCCGACGAAACGAGCTTTAGACGCAGGATCCAGCACAAGCACGCTATCGCCTTTGTCATTAACAACATAGGTCATAAACTTATCATGATCATGCCCAATGAGAACCACATCAAATCCTGGGACGTGTTTTGCTACAAGAAGCGAAGCATTTTCATTACAACACTGTGAGCTGTCTTCATGGTCATAAGTCCAGTCATGGCCAGCATGAAACAGTCCAATGAGGATATCCGGATGTTCGTTGGTTTCAATGTATTTGGCCCAATAACGTGCAGTCTTTATCATATCTTTGAATTCCATCCCGCTATAAAGATTCTTGGGTAACCAGTGGGGAATTCCTGGTGTGGTCAGTCCCAAAATTGCTATTTTAAATTTACCGCGTTTTATAATCGTGTAAGGCGTGAAATATGGTTTGCCATTATCAGTTCGCACAGTGTTAGCCGAGAGCCATGGAAAATCAAATTCTTTGCGCAAACGGTCGTAAACAGCATGCCCAGCTTCTATATCATGATTGCCCACTGTGGCAGCATCATAACTCATGAAATTATAAACACGCGAGAGAATATGCTCGTCCGTTGTGTCTATGAAATTGTAATAGTAAACCGTAGGATCGCCCTGCAATATATCGCCATTATCCAGAAGGATAGTTGCCTGCGAAGTGTTGGAACGCACCTTTTTGATGTATGTATAAGCCTGGGCAAGAGAATGATATGCTGTATCATTCCTTATGAAATTATAAGGAAAAATCTGGCCATGTACATCTGTAGTTTCCAGTACATTAATGACATAGGTCTCGTGCTTTTTACATGCACTCAGCAATAACAAACCTATGAATAAAAAAAACAATGTCTTTTTCATGGTTACTTAGATTAGCATTTTGCCTTTCAAATTATGAATAAAAATGAAAAAAAGAAAATCTTAAATATCACACAAAAACCCATTTAAGAGCGAAATCTGCCTGGACTGAAAAAGCTTTCCGAAATATTCAGGAAACATTAGAATTTTTTAGAGAAAGTTTCGCACTAAAAAAATAGCTTTGTACCTTGTTTTTGAATTTTAAAATTACAGACATGAGCAAGACAAAACAAACTGTTTTTCAAATAGTCAGGCAATACTTTTTAATTATTTTGGGACTGTTGATCTTTGCCTTTGGATGGTCGGCATTTTTGATTCCTTCGAAAATAGTAGGTGGCGGCGTGGCTGGTATCTCTACCCTGCTTTATTATTCGTTTGGTATCCCTGTAGGCGTGTGGTACTTTCTGATAAATATCGGATTGATTCTACTTGGATACAAGACACTGGGCAAGCGCTTTGCAATAAACTCACTCTTTGGGATTGTACTGAACACATTGTTTTTTATGGTTATGCAGAAAATTTTTGTCCGGCCTCTGGTCAACGATCAGTTCATGGCTACACTAATCGGTGCAAGCTTAGCCGGCGCTGGTCTGGGAATAGCTTTCACAAACGGCGGAAATTCCGGCGGAACAGATATTATTGCACTAATAGTCAGTAATTACCGAAATATTAGCCCTGGTAAAGTTATTCTTTACACAGACGCCTTGATAATTCTATCATCATATCTGGTTTTCCACTCGGTAGAAAAACTCGTTTATGGCTACGTTGTGATGGCTGTAACATCTTATGTCATTGATCTGGTGATGGAAGGTCAGCGCCAGTCGTTCCAGATAATGGTATTTTCACAAAAAACACATGAGATAGCAGAGCGCATTGTTCACGAAGTAGGCCGAGGCGTTACACTATGGCGCGGCTATGGCTGGTTTACCAAAAAAGAATTCGACATCCTACTTGTGGTTGCCCGCAAACAGGACGAAGCTCGTATCTTATCAGTAGTCAAGGATGAAGATGACCGGGCATTTGTGTCAGTGTCAAAAGTACAGGCAGTATTTGGTCTAAACTTTGAGAGAATAAAAGTCTAAAAATTCAGTACTTATGACAACACGAAAAGCTGTTTTTGCAGCAGGCTGCTTCTGGGGTGTGGAACATCTGTTCAAGCAACTAAAAGGCGTAATTTCTACAACCGTTGGATACACTGGAGGATACACAGATAATCCCACTTATGAGCAAGTCTGTACAGGCACAACAGGACATCACGAAGCAGTGCTAATCGAATACGACCCAGGAAAAATCAATTACCAAGAGCTGGTTGAATATTTCTTTGAAATACACGATTTTACGCAAGCAGATGGTCAGGGTCCTGACATTGGTCCACAGTACAGGTCAAACATTTTTTACTTAAACGACGAGCAGAAACAGACCGCACAAAAAATAATAATGAAGCTCTTATCTTTGGAATATGATGTTCAGACTGGGCTGACGCAATTTGAGCGCTTCTGGCCAGCCGAGGATTATCATCAGGACTACTATCAAAAAACAGGCAAGCAGCCATATTGCCACTTCCGCCGCCCAATAGATTGGGACAAGAAGCAAGACGACTTGCCGCGCTTTTTCCCCGAAGACTATGGGCCGGGAATGATTTGATAGATGGAAGCTCGCTTTATCTAAAAGTTATCGTTCCGCCAGAGTTGAGATTATCGTGCTTTATTACCAGTGTGTCAAGTGGATTACCATTGAAATATACTTTTTGCCAATATCCTGCTCGTGTACTAAATATTGCCCTGATATCCAATCGCTTATGCGTCTTAGGAAAGTGCAAGACAATGTGCTTGAACATTGGTATTCCTATGGTATAATTGGCACAGGCTGGACAAAGAGGATAAATACCAATATCAGAGAAAACCAGCCATGCTGACATTGCACCTGCGTCGTCGTTTCCTGGCAAGCCGTCTGAGCTGTCTGTAAAATAAGCTTTGCGCAGCCCACGGATAATACTCTGCATGTATTGTGCTTGACTTTTATCTACGAAAAACAAATATGGATACAAAAAATCTGGCTCATTACTAATGTTAAATCGTTTGTTCTCAAATAATTGTCTGAGCCGAGAAGTTAGTTTTTGCTCTGACCCGAGAAGGCTGATTAAGCCCTGAACGTCATGTGGAACCATGAATGTATATTGATAGGCATTTTCTTCGACAAATCCAGGTCCGCCATTCTCGTATAAAATGGCAATAATAGTTGAATAGTCCCTTGTTGTGATTGGTGAGAAATGCCTTAGCCATTTGCCTTTTTTTGTTCTGGGTCTTATTGTTTCTGTCTGTTTGTCAAATAGTTTCCGCCACCCATGAGAGTTGGTTTCCAATATTTTAGCTTGTTTGAAATAGCCTAATTTGTAAGCAAATCTTGACAAAGCCCAGTCAGCATAAGCATACTCCAGCGTTGTAGAAACAGGCCCCCAGACGTGTTTTGTTCCTAATGGAATATAACCATGAGAAAGATATTGTGTGTTTCCTGGTCGCCATTTACTGCTCGGGCCTGTTGCATTTCTGTAGAGAGTCCAGAATAATGAGTCTGGATGATGCAGACGAAAGCCTTTTATAAATCCTTCTGAAAGAATCGCAGAGCCTGGATCGCCCACCATGAGGTTTATCTCCTGACCGTGATATTCCCACTTTGGGCTATGTCCAGACCTTAGGGTCATGTCCTCGAGTGTATAGAGCATTCCTTGCTCCTGCTCGGGATAGAAAAGCGTCAAAAACGGATGCAAAGTTCTGTAAGTATCCCACATCGAGAAAAGCCCATATCTGGGATAATCGCTTGTTTGTCGGACTGAATTAGACTGATAATCAGGATATTGACCATTAATATCACTTATAATATTTGGGTGTAAAAGGCTGTGATACAAGGCAGTATAAAAAACCTGCTTATCTGTCTGCCTACCAGTATCCAGCACCATAATACGGCTAAGGTATTTGTCCCACAGATTCATATTTTGCTTAAGTAATTGTTCAAAGCTCTTGCCACGTGTTTCACGCTCAAGATTTTCCTTCGCATTTTGGATGCTGACATAGGAAATTCCTATCATTACGTCTATGCTCTGCTGACCAGTAAAAGCAAACCATGCCCCTGCTTTGCCTGATACTTGCTGCTTATCTGTTATTATTTTGTGCCTCTGCCATAGGCCATTCGAAACGCTATGTCCTCGGATTTTGACATAAAAATATACTTTGTGCGAATTTTCCCGACGACAAAAATTCTTGCTCCTTACCCAACCAGCGCATGCTCTATCATTAATAATTCTAACATAACCATCTGTTTTGCCCCAGGTCAATCCTTTGCCATTGTCAATAAGCAAATAAAATGTACCAGCGCTTAAAAATTTTATCTTGTAAATAGCTGTTCGCTCAGTAGAAGTGATATAAAATCGTGTGTGCTCGCCAGTTAATGTAACTGCATAAAATCCAGCTCTGGCAATCTGATCAGTGTATCTGGAGCTATAATCCCATGGGTTCAGCCGCATAAAATTAACTGCAATGACAGGGACGCCAAGAGCTGGACATGCAACACCACTGAGATGCGTTTGTCCAAAGCCAGTAATATAAGACGCAGCATAATAATAACCACCTGGCGCAATGGGATTCTTGAGAATAAAATCTATAGGCTTGCTATACGTGGTGTGCGGTCCGGCCGAGACCATTCCCCAGGGACTACAAGCATGTGGGAAAGTATAGCCATAACCAGCCGTGCCAATCAATGGATTTACATATTTAGCGGCTTTAGTCTTCTGATAATAAGACAGATACAAAGAGTCCTGAGCTCTAAGATAAAACGCCAGAAAAATTAATGACATGAAAACTAAAAGCCTACACCAGGACATAAAAGCAAATTCTTTTCATCATTGCTTCTGCAAGGGAATAACGCAAATAAATTCCAGGTCTGACTCCCCTATATTGCGAAACTGGTGCATAACATCTGGCGGAACAAAGACAACAAAGCCTTCGGAGACTTCATAATTTTTATCGCCTATGATAACCTGACCACGCCCAGAGAGAACAAGTACCTCATGTTCGTAAGGGTGATGATGATAAGGAGTGTACCCACCAGCCTTTACCACAAAACGACGCATAGCAAAATTGGGAGCACCGTCCTTGTCGCTAATTAGCCATTGGATATAAGCGTCTTTCGTGCCTTTGAGCTCTACTTTTTCTTGCGGCACTTGCCTAAGATGTGTTACTTTCTCTTTCACGTTTTTTTCTTTTAAAAATAGAAAAAGGAGGCGACTTTCGCCTCCTAAAAAGCTAATTTTCTTCAGTGCTTAATGAACTTTCTCTCAATTGTCCTGTCTTTGAGTCTTATTCTAACCATATAAACGCCTGGCGGATAGATGTTTGTATTAATGGTAAACTTAGTGGCATTAAACTCCCTCATATAAACCAGACGTCCAAGCTGATCAAATATCCTTATCTGACCGCTCTGAAACTCAGGAAATTCCACAAACAAAACTTTCTTCACAGGATTGGGGTAAAGTCTGACACCCCTGGAAAGGGTGTTTAAATTCGTAGATGTACCAGTAACTGTTAAACGGAACGAGCAGCTATCAGTATTTGCACTCTTATCTTTGGCAATCCAAACAATATCATACACTCCAGGTGAAAAAGCATGGCCCTTGAGCGTTGTACTGTCATTAATTCTATTAAACAGCGTATCTATGCTGCAATTATCCCACGCTCGTGCATCCAACGAAGAATCAAGAACCGTGTAATATCCTGAGGCATCTGCTGCTACAGTAGTGTCTTGAGGACATATCAGAACAGGGCTGAGCGTATCATAAGTATTGTACATATATACTTTCGAAATCTGATTCCCTGCATCATCCACTGCATGAAGCATTCCAACGATAGTTCCGCTTAAAGTGCCACAGTTGGCTGTTACCACATCATGATTGCCAAAGAACGTATCTATAACCGTACAATTATCCCACAAGGAATCAATAACCATGTATGGATGCAATGTATCCACACCTGTGGAATCAAGGTAAACATTGAGAACATGTGTCTTTAGATAAGGCTTTATGGTATCAACAACATGGACGCTTCCTTGCTTTGGGGTCTCGTTTCCAAACTCATCAATCACCTTAACGTTAACATCTACAGTCTTATTCAGAGCCATACATGTGAGAGTATCTGCTATTGTGTCCACAATGCTACAATTGTCATAAGCTGTGTCAATGAGCGCATAAGGAACTACTATTCCATTGGAATCAAGATAAACGTCCACAGTCCCAGGCTTAAGAACAAGCGTTGGCCATACATAATCATTTACGTGAATAATCGTTTTCTTGACCACATAATTTGCCGAAAGATCCGTTACTGTAACAGTGATAGTATCATCCCCCAGATCCCGGCAATAAAAATCTGTTTTACTAAAAATCGTATCTGTAACTGCACAATTATCAGAGACATTGTGTATAATAAGGTCTGGCTTGAGAGCAGCATAGCCTGTATCGTTCAAGTAAAGCTCATCTTCTGAAACATCAAAAGTGGGGCTGATTGTATCATGTGTCTCATACTTATACTGGTCAAAAGTATTTGTTGTGTTACCAGAGACATCAGTGGCTGATAGCCAGAAAGCTTTAACTTTATTCAGGTCATCGCATGTAGCATAATCTATTTCTACTCTTGGGTTAAGACCAATGAGAAAGACTGTGTCAGCTATGGCGCAGTTATCGCTCACTGTTGCGTAATCGCTAAATTGAAGTTTTGCTACCCCACCCTTGTTCAAATAATAATGATGATAAGTATTATTCACGGTGATTGTAGGCGGCGTGGTTTCCAGGCCAATAGTTACTGTGTCTGTATTCGTACTTTTGTTTGTAACTGGATAATAATTAGTTAAATGACAGAAAACATGACATTGCTGAAAAGTATGATCAAGCCTTATTGTCAGTGTCCGTGTCCCCGAACCAGAGAAATTTGCTATTGTATCCGAAGTTTGTGTATATTCTGACGCTGATTGCTTTTTGTAATTCCACTGATATTGATTTACAAGCACGCCATAAGCATTGAGATTTATTGTATCATCCCCACATAAATCTGAAAAACTTGTAGGATCCTTTGTTTTGTATGGTCCAATGTAAACAAAAGCATGACCTGTACCGCCTTCTGCCATAGGACTTCCAATTATTATTTGTTTCTGCCCAATAGCCACGCTTTGCCCCAGGCTTTGAGGTGCATAATCTGACCTTAGAATAAAATTCTCTGTTCGTGTAGAACCAGTGTATGGAGGCGCAAAGACATAAGCTGCACCCTGTCCATTATTATCGCCGGGCGCACCAACAATAATTTTTTTCTCATAAATATCAACACTACGGCCAAATGCTAAACTCTGGTTTGTGTTTGAAAAATTACTTGTGCTCAGCGTATAGCTCTGCGATACCTGCCCTGACCAACCAGACTCTGGCCTTTGAAAAACAAAAGCTGCACCTTCGTTCTGCCCACAAGCATCGCCCTTGTCCGCGCCGACAACAACAAAACTATCAATAGCAACCGACACGCCAAAATGGTCTCCTGAATTCAAATTACTTGGCGTTAGTTCTGCACTTGGATCAGGCATATCAGTCCATGAACCAGAAATTTGATAAATATACGCAGCACCAGTGCCATTATTTACATTCGGGGCTCCAGCCACTATTGTGTTTGCCAACCAAACATCCACACTTGCACCAAGGCTGTCATTGGGTTGTGCTAAAGATCTTGTCAAAGTAGCTGTTTGCTGCCAGGAGTTCCCTCCTTGATCTTCAAACACTGCAACGCCTCCCTTGGCCTGGTCATAGCCTGGCGCACCCACCACAAGAATCGTAGTGATTGATACACTATAGCCAAAATTCAGATTATCCTCTTGACTCTGAGGAATCAAGTCATCATGCGTTAAAGTACCAGACCATGTGCCATCGCTGGAATAATAAACATAAACTGCCCCCACGTCAGTATATCCATTAGCGTCATAATAAGGCGCGCCTATAGCTATGTAATTCTGACTTATTGACACAGAAAAACCAAATTTTGCCCCTGCTTGTGAAGTCGGAGGCTGGAGAGTAGCCACCAGTACCCAGTTACCTATATCGTCAATATGATAAATATAAGCTATTCCCTGGTTACTATATTGATCCGTAGAATAACCCGGAACGCCTATTACTGCATAATCTCCATAAACAGCAACACTATAGCCCAGCTGAGCTCCAGAGTTTACGGTTTCTTTGTCATATTCATACTGATTATAAACAGTCTGAGCAAATGAAAATGCCCAGAATAACAAAAGCAACTGTAAAATAAAAAGCCTTTTGATAAGCATAATATCACAATTTTAAAATTAAAATAATTTATTTGTTTTTATGCAAAAAATCAACTCCCTGAACTAACAATTTGATATAATTACACTTATCCAGTAAAATACAAACTATGACATCATGGTCTCTTATACACTGTATAAC
>JALWCU010000385.1 GCA_027015275.1 Bacteroidales bacterium
CGGCTCCCCCCATCCTGGGGCTGCAGCAGGTCCCAAGGGTTGGGCTGTTCGCCCATTAAAGGGGGACGCGAGCTGGGTTCAGAACGTCGCGAGACAGTTCGGTCCCTATCCGCCGCGGGCGCAGGAGCCTTGAGGGGGTCCGTCCCTAGTACGAGAGGACCGGGACGGGGCAGGCACTGGTGTACCGGTTGTCCCTGGACTGGGGCAGCGCCGGGTAGCCATCCTGCTATGGGATAAGCGCTGAAAGCATCTAAGCGCGAAGCCCCCCCCGAGATAAGGACTCCCTGAAGGGCCGTGGGAGACTACCACGTTGATAGGCCGCAGGTGGAAGCCCTGTGAGGGGTGAAGCCGAGCGGTACTAATCGCCCGATAGGCTTGCACGCCGGTGGGAGGGGAGGTATGGGACATATTCTGTTGACCGATTGCCTCTGGTGCCAATAGCGGGGGGGAAACACCCGGATCCATTCCGAACCCGGCAGTTAAGCCCCCCAGCGCCGATGATACTGTGCCGGCAGCGGCACGGGAAAGTAGGTCGGTGCCAGGGGCTTAACCTTATCATACTCGTAAACTTTTCCAAAACCATCAATTCTTTTCTGTTAAACAATGCTTTACGTTATGCAAATATATTAGGAATGGATGCACAGCTACTTTCTCTCATAACTAGGGGAAAATTAAAGGGTGAAAATAAGTCTATAAAAAGCTTTTCTATTGACTCTAGAAAAATACAGGAAGGTGAGGTATTTGTAGCTTTAAAAGGTTCTCGTTTTGATGGACACGACTTTATAAATGATGCCTTTAAAAAAGGTGCTGTGGGAGTTATATCTGAGAAAGATATAAAACCCCCGAAAGGGAAATTTGTTATAAGAGTAAATTCTTCTCTTGAGGCATTAAGGAAGATAGCGGAATACAAAAGAAAAAAATTCAGAGGTAAAGTTATTGGAGTAGCTGGTTCTGCCGGAAAAACTACCACTAAAGAATTGATAGCCCATCTTTTATCACTTAAAGGGAAGGTTTTTAAAACTCCCGGGAATCTGAACTCTCAAATTGGACTACCCCTTGCTGTAGCTAATGCTCCTACAGATGCAGACTTCTGGGTTCTTGAACTCGGAGCAAGCCAGCTGGGAGAGGTTAAGAGACTTGTAGAAATTACCCTTCCCCATGTAAGAGTAATAACCGCTTTAGGTGAAGAACATCTAGAAGGTTTTGGAAATCTAGAAAATGTGATTAAAGGTAATGGAGAAATATTTGAATACTGGAATGAGGAAAGTGTGGCAATTATTCCAGATTATGCAAAAAAATATTATCCCTATTTAAAGAAGACTATTACCTTCGGTAATGAAGGGGAATTGAAAGGGAAAATTATAGAGGTTAACCTTGATGGAATCAAATTTTTAGTAAATGGTAGAGAGTTTTTTGTACACATAATTAGCTTGGGAGTAATAGATAATGTATTAGCCGCTTTCGGAGTTTTAAAAGCACTGGGTTATAACTGTGAAGAATTTGGAAATGCCATAAAAACCTTTAGACCTGCTTGGGGAAGAATGGAAATTCTTAAATTTAACAATGTAATAATTATAAATGATGCTTATAATTCTAATCCATTGTCATTAAAAAATGCAATTAACACATTGAATTTAATAAATCACCCTAAAAAAATACTAATATTAGGAGACATGCTAGAACTTGGTATTTACAGCAAAGCTCTACACAAGGAGATAGGAGAGCTTCTAAATAAAAAAAGTTTTAACCTTGTAATTTTCTTAGGAAAGGAAATGTACTATGCTTACAAGGCTTACAGTGGAGAAAAGCTTCACTTCAAGACAAAACAAAGTTTTGAAAATTTCTTGCGCAGTTCTCCCCACCTTGTCAGAAATGGTTTAATATTAATAAAAGGCTCAAGGGGGATGAGATTAGAAGAGCTAATACCTATTATTAAGGAGGTAAGCCAGTAGTGGGCGATCCTGTAGAAATATATCTCTTTCCAAATGATTATGTAGTAGATGTTAGAACAGTATTTAAAAAGTTTGATGGTAATCTGATACATATTCAGAGTTCCCCCTTGCTTGAAAAATTTGGAAGGGAAGGACAAAAAGTTTATTTGAAATACAAGAGTTTTATATTACCCACGAGGGTTGTAGGCAGGAATGAAAATCACAAACTCACAGAAATTCCCAAGATATCTATAGCGAGAAG
>JALWCU010000386.1 GCA_027015275.1 Bacteroidales bacterium
GGCAAAAAGAGCAAAAAAATAATGCTCTCTTATGCTCACGGATAAAGCAAAACGCCTTTTCTCTCTGGTACATTGATAGATAGGTTTGAGCTGAATTTAATGTTTGGCATAAATTTCATGTTCAATGATTTGTTTTTTACATTTGTTTTTCCCTGAAAACACTTTTTACTTATGAAAACAGATTATCTAACACATCTTAATACAGCTCAGCGTCAGGCTGTTGAATATATAGATGGACCATCTCTCGTCATAGCCGGTGCAGGCTCTGGCAAAACACGTGTGCTTACATACAAGATTATTCACCTTCTGGCAAACGGATACAGGCCAGAAGAGATTATGGTACTGACCTTTACGAACAAGGCAGCTAGTGAGATGCGCGAGCGTATCGAGAAAATGATTAGCCGCCGCCAGGCAACAAGGTTATGGATGGGTACATTTCACTCTATTTTTGCACGAATACTGCGTCTGGAAGCCCAGTTGCTCGGATACCAGTCAAATTTTATCATTTATGACACTATTGACAGTCGTAACGTCATTAAACAGATTATCAGAGAATTACAGCTCGATCCAAAGACTTATCAAACTAACTTTATTCACTCTCGTATCTCACGCGCAAAGAATAATCTCATTACGCCTGAGTATTATTTGCAACACAAAGACCTGACAGACCACGACCGGCAGCTGCGTATTCCAATGTTTTCTCAGATTTTCATGCTTTATCAAAATCGACTAAAGCAAGCCGGGGCAATGGATTTTGACGATCTTTTGCTAAATACTAATGTTCTTTTCCGCGACTTTCCTCAAGTCTTGGAGCGTTATCAGCAGATATTTCGGTTTATCCTTGTCGATGAGTACCAGGACACAAACTATGCACAATACCTGATTATCAAGAAACTTGCCCAAAAACACCGGCATATCTCTGTAGTAGGCGACGATGCCCAGAGTATTTATGCTTTCCGGGGCGCCAGAATTGAGAACATTTTTAGTTTTCAGAAAGATTTCCCTGATTTCAAGCTTTTCAAACTGGAACAAAATTACCGTTCAACAAAGAAAATTGTCAATGCTGCTAATAGTATCATTGCAAAGAACGAGCGACAGATACCTAAGACCATTTATTCCACAGCCGAAGAAGGCAATGATATTGTCATAGTCAGCCATCCCACAGACTACGAAGAAGGACGTTGGGTAGCACAGGAAATAAAAGGTATTCATGACCTTGGCGTGCCGTACAGTGATATTGCTATTCTCTATAGAATGAACTTCCAGTCGCGAATATTCGAAGATTTTCTGCGCCGAGAAAATATTCCCTATCGCATCTATGGTGGAATTTCTTTTTACCAGCGCAAAGAAATTAAGGATGTACTGGCATACATGCGCCTGTCAATCAATCCATTGGATGACGAAGCGCTCAGACGAATAATAAATTACCCAACGCGTGGAATCGGCGCGCAGACACAGACTAAAATCTTTAGTTTTGCTCGCGAGCAGAATATGCCTATATGGAACGTTATCGAGCGTATAGAGACTCTGCCTCTTGGCATGGGCAGCAGGGCAGTCAGTGCCATAAAGAAATTCCGTTCGCTTATACAGACCCTTCGCGAAAAGGCTTATAAACTTGACATATACGATTTTACACACTTTGTACTCAAAAACGCTGGTATTTTGGCAGAGCTGGAGTCTGACAACAGCCAAGAAGCCAAGAACCGCATGGAAAACGTCATGGAGCTCTTGAGCGCCATAAAAGAATACGCTGCTAATACACCTGTGGATCAGGATTTTGGAATCGAAGAATTTTTGCAACAAATAGCATTACTGACAAGCGAAGATACAGATACTTCGGATGCTGACCGCGTCAATGTAATGACTGTGCATTCGGCTAAAGGGTTGGAGTTTAACACAGTTTTTCTCGTGGGCACAGAACAACGCATTTTCCCATCAGATATGGCAAAGGCAAGCCCACACGAATTGGAAGAAGAGCGCAGACTCTTTTATGTGGCTCTGACCCGCGCAAAAAAACAGGTCTATATTTCCTATGCCGAGAGACGCAAGTTCTGGGGCCGCATTGACCAGCAGGAACCTAGTATTTTCATTGACGAAATAGACCAGCAATATGTTAGATATTCACTTCACAATGATTACTCTGACAAAAAATGGGATATCCCAGGCACAAGTTATCAGCGATTTAAAAGAGAAGAACCTCAGCAAACCGTCAGGCAAACAGTTCAAAAGACTGTATCGACGCATGATATTAGTAAAATGAAAAAAATAAAGTCCAGTCAGACTACCCAGGAATCCGAGATAGATTACGAGCCAACTACTGGCATACGCGTGGGTATGAAGGTGAAACATGCTAAATTTGGCATTGGCACTGTCAGACGAATGACTGGCGCCTATCCCAACACCAAAGCAGAGATTGACTTTGGGAGCTTGGGCGTCAAAAAAATTCTACTTAAATTTGCTAAACTTCAAGTCATGGAATAATGCAGGATTTCTTGGAATATCTTTACGAGACATGGGGCTTTGACCACAAATTCATACGTCAGATAGCCTCGGGCGAACGATATTATGCTGTAGAACTTGTTAATGGTAACATTGGCGTATGTGCAACTTTTGGGCAGAGACTCGATCCTGACTTACCACAGGACGTTTTCCCAGAAGTGCACCATCATCGTGTCCTGCTGACGGCTTACTACAATGCCTTGCTCAACTATCGCGTATCTCAGGTTTACGAGAACAAAGATGTTACAGATATTAATCTGGGAGCTTATAGACATATCTTGTTTGTAGGCAAATTTGATCCTGTGTTCGACAAGCTCAGAAAACAAAACATTCCTTTTGAATACATAGACCTGAGAGCCACAGATTCACCTGATAATCAACTAAAAAACAAAGACAAAGTCCTATCTCGTGCAGACCTGTTGATTATAACCGCAACAGCTATCACAAACAACACATTAAACCAATTGATACAGGCTTCACCTTATTCAGACAAATATTTGCTCGGTCCGACGTCTATCCTATCACCAGAGCTAACGCAGTGGGGAATCAAAGGAGCCTTTGGTGTGCAGTTCAAGCCTTACGACAGTCGTGTACTGGGTGTTATAGCACAAAATTATGGAACACGCTACTTTCTTCACAAAGGTAAAAAGGTGATGATCAAGTGCGAGTTTACAGAAACCAAATAAGCACATCGTGGCTCAAAGCAGCTGCTATTGGCTCAGTGTGGGGTAGCACAGAAGTCATGCTTGGCTCATTCCTGCACAATTTGCGTCTGCCTCTGGCTGGCTCTATTCTGACCTTTGTTGCGATTGTCTATATGACTGTCTTTGCCTTTATATGGAACGATAAGTTTATCATTCTCAAGGCAGCCATAATCACCTCGTTAATAAAATCGATATCGCCATCGTCTGTGCTTCTCGGTCCAATGACAGCTATTCTGCTGGAAGGCATTTTGTTCGAACTGGCATTGTGGATATTTGGCCACAATTTCCTCGGCTTTGCCATTGGCGGTATTCTGACGCAGATGAGCGTTATTTTGCACAAGATAATTACATTGCTAATTGTGTATGGCTCTGATCTCGTGCGCATTGCAGATAATCTATATAGTTATGTGCAACACGAGCTTGGCATTGCTCTTTCTGGACAGCAGGCTCTGGTCTTTTTAGTATTTGCTTATGCCGTGCTCGGATTTTTGGCAGCTGTGATTGGCTATTTCTCTGCAAGTAGTACTGCCAAATTTTTGAGTCATGAGCAAGACAACAAGCTGATTAAATATTTTATCAGACCAGTAAAAATAAATATAGATCCATTTCGCAGCAAGCCAGGACGCTTTAGCCCTTTTCTCTTGCTTTTTGTTAGCCTTGCATTGATGATATTTTTGCTATGGTTGATTAGCAAGATAAGCGTTGCTATGGCTATGCTCGTTCTTTCTTTTGTCTTTGCTGGATATTATTTGCTCTATCCACAGGCGTTCCGTATTTTCAAGAAGTTTTTTTTCTGGGTGCAGATAATAATTTTATTCCTTGCCGGTGTTCTGTTTTATTATGATACGCCAGAGAAGTTAATGTTTAATCCTCAGGGATTTGAGCTGAGTGCATTGATGATTTTCAGGGCTTTGATAATAATAATTTTTTTCTCGATAATCAGTATTCAGCTTAATAATGAGCGTATTAAAGCATTTTTGCTGAGCCGTGGATTTCAGAATATTTATCTTACTCTGGAGCTGTCGTTTCTCACTCTACCGCGTTTTATTGAGTATTTCTCGCAAAAATTTGATTACCGTATTATTCGCAAGCTCATACTTTTCTCGTTTTCACTCGTTGAATTCTATCAAAAAAATATAGCATATCGTAGCGTTTTTCTCATCACTGGCGACAAAGACTCTGGAAAAACAACTTTTACAAAAAAAGTTATTAAATTGCTTTCTCATTATGGTATAAAATGCGGCGGTGTCGTTACCGAAAAAAAATCAAACAGCAATATTATTGATTATTATGCTACTGATATTCAGACGAATGAAAGTGTTCTATTGTGTACAAGCCGAAAGATAAATCAGCCATATTTCAAGACAATGCACTTTTATTTTGATAGAAACGGAGTTGATTACGGTATAGAATTTATTAAGAATGCTATTGACAAAAAGCTAATATTCATCGACGAAGTAGGCAGATTAGAAATACTTAATTATGGGTGGAGTCGCATTATCGAAATACTATTAGACATGAAAAAACATCAGGTATGGACAGTTAGGAATAGATATGTTAAGCCACTTTTGCGCAAATTCATGATTAATGAAGCATTTGTCTTTGATATTAATGACGATACACCAGACGAAACAGCCCAATTTATAATTAACAAAATCTTTACAGATGACGAAAATATTTTTTTTGATTAATGTACTAATAATTAGCCTTTTGCCTGCTATTGGCATGGCACAAACAGGCGGCAATGCCACTTATAATGTGCTGGAGCTGAACGTATCACCTGTATCCACAGCTCTGGGCGGGAAGACAGTATCAAATGCTCTGTCTTCTGACTTAATATTTTATAACCCTGCCCTACTCACCAGCCTGGATTCCAATACCTTATCTCTTTCCTACCAAGCATATCTGGCAGGAATAAACATTGGTGAGTTTTCCTATGCCTTTGGTAATGAAAAATGGGGAAACATCGCAACTGGTGTGCACTACGTGAATTACGGTAAATTCGACCAATACGACCAATATGGCAATTATTATGGCCAGTTCACTGCTAACGATTATGTGCCCTACATTACTTATTCATTTCATCCTGATTCTCAGCTGACTATAGGTGTAAACTTAAAGGCAATTTATTCAAGCTTGGAAGCTTACACATCCTATGGGTATAGCATCGATTTGGGCATGTTCTTCCACGCAAATGATTATTTATCACTGGGCATTGTAGCTCGTAATCTGGGAAAGCAACTTAAGCCTTATTACACAACCTACGAACCATTGCCGTTTAATCTCTCTGCTGGTATTACTGGAAAGCTACGTTATGCACCTATCCGCATGAGTTTTACTTTGGAATACTTGAATCAGTGGAATCTGCGTTATGTCTCGCCGTTAAACCGGCTTTATCTTCCAGCCTTTGCAGATACTGTTTCCACCGTATATCATGCCACGGTTATGCTCGACGAATTCTTGAGACACGCAAGTATTGGCATGGAACTGTTGTTGTCACGAACAGTAAGGCTAATGATAGGTTACAATTACCGCCGAGCCAAAGAGTTGACAATACCCACACGCCGCACAGCTAGCGGTCTGTCCCTGGGACTTTTGATTGATGCCAGAAGGTTTTCATTAAGCTATTCCATGCAAAAAATCTCACTCATGACAGTACATTCCTTTGGTATTTCGCTGAAAATGAGCATGATATTTTATCACACACGAAAATAAATTTTAAATTTACTTTGCTTTTATTTAATATTGTGAGTATAATTTTGTAAAATTTTAATAAAATGGCAATAGAAATTTTACCTGTCGAAAATCGACGTCAGCTAAGGACTTTTATTCATTTACCTGCTAAGATACACAAAGACCATGAAAATTGGATACCACCAATCTACATGGACGACTGGGGGCTCTTCGACCCACGCAAAAGCAGGCATTACAAGTATAATGATGTGATCTTGTACCTTGCATACAAGGACGGCGAACCTGTGGGGCGCATAATGGGCATTGTCCCAAAAAAATACAATGAAGAGCACAACGAAAATAATGCACGTTTTGCATTCATGGAATCTTACGAAGACAAGGAACTTTTTCACGACTTAATAAAAGCCGTCGAAGACTGGGCACGGGACAAAGGTACTGACTACCTCGTCGGTCCATTGGGATTTACCGATGAAGACCAGCAAGGCTTCATGATAGAAGGTTTTGACCAGCCACCTATTATTTCTGCAAACCTGAATTTCCCATTCATGCCAGAATTTCTCGAACAAGAAGGATATACAAAAAAATATGATCTGGTCGTTTACCAGGTACCTGTCCCAGACAAAGTACCGGAAAATTATCAACGAATATATGACTGGACTACCTCACGCCTTCAAGGCTTTAAAGTATTGGAATTCAAGTCAAAACGTCAGCTAAAACCACATATCAAGCCAGTTCTCAAATTGGTAAACGAAACTTTCAAGGACATCTATGCGTTCGTGCCATTCAGCGATGACGAGATGGAAGAATTTGCCAAATTATACTTGCCAATCC
>JALWCU010000387.1 GCA_027015275.1 Bacteroidales bacterium
CGGTTGACACAGGGCTCTACAACATGGTTTCCACAAAAAAGAACACAGGCTCGAGCATGGAGACTTTGGTTTTTCTCCATTTATTCAGAAGAAAGAACAGCGAGAATGTGGAAATAAGGTACTACAAATCCAAAAAACACGAGGTGGATTTCCTCGTATTGAAAAACGGCTTGGTGGAGGAGCTAATTCAGGTGTGCTATGATTTAACAGATACAAAAACAAAAATGAGGGAGACAGATGCCCTGATTCATGCGTCTAAAGAGCTCAAATGCAACGATTTAAAAATAATTACATGGGATTACGAGGGCGAGGAAGAGGTGGGAGGAAAAAAGATAAAATATGTGCCACTGTGGAAGTTTTTATTAATTTGATGCAGTGCGAGACGCAGTACGTACCCTTCATTCTTAACTTTTAAACATCACTATCTCCTCCTCAGGAGCAGTGGAATCATGATGAAAATGGCTGCAATGAGTACCTGTGGAACCATGCTGGGAAACTCAGGTACATATGGTGGACCAAGAAAGTGAACTTTGTAGTTATTATCTGTCCCCGCAAAATACTGTCCATCGCCGGATATACCTTTTCTCAAATAGTAGTAATTGTAGTCGTAAGTGGACGCCCAAACAGTATTATTGTTTACATCTTTTTCCCATGCGTAGTAATCCGCATTATTGCTGTATAAATTTGAAGAGTAACCAGTAGCAATTATAAGATTTGTGTTCCTAGCGAAAGAGATGGAATCATACTCTCCCATATCTCCAGGTCCATTCTTATCTTTCCACTGGGGTATGCTTGAGGAAGTTTGGAACACATAAAGGATAAAAAGGAGTAACTTTGAATTTACCCTGTTTATTTTATATTTGTATATTACCCAAATATATTATGATGGTAAATATGGGGAATTTCTCATCAGTTTTTATGGATGTTAGTACTCAAAATTGAAGATATAAAAAAATTAATTGTGTTTTCTCTCCCGATTCCGCAGAATTCCCAAGATGAGGAGCAATGCAATGAGCGGTAACCAGAACGCTTGCAGCTCCGGAACTTCGCTTCCTGGGGTCGCACTTACTTCGTTGCTCTTTTCGCTCTCTCCAACGGAATTCACAGCTGTTACTGAGTATGTATAGGTGACTCCGTTGCTTACACTGGTGTCATTGTAGTATAGCTGCGAAGCTGGCACCGTTGCAATAAGCGTGTTGTTGCGGTAGATTTTGTATTGAGTAACCGTATTGGTGCCATAAGCGGGTGGTTCCCATGTGAGGTTCACAAATCCCACCCCAGCGACTGCTTGAAGGTTCAAAGGATGAGAGAGAACATTGCTGAGCGATTTATTTTTCAATGGATAATAGTCCTTAGCTCCCGCGGAGCCATTGATTGGATAGGGCCAGTCCACTATCCCATCGTGATTCTGGTCGTTTGTATCGTTGTTGTTTGCCCAATCATGCCAGTAATTTCCCATGCCAGTAGTTGAGTTCCAGTAATTGTTCGAACTATCATCGTGTGCTTCGACATGCGAGGGATCAAAAGCGTCTCCGGAACCGTGATTGTAGTAGAAGAAATTATAATAAATTAGATTATGATAAGTGCCTGAGGTCAAGTATATTCCGTAGTCAGTGTTGTTGGAAATTACGTTGTTTGAAATAGTGTTGTTATTAGATGCCCATAGATATATGCCATCATAGTGGTTTGAATTTATGGAGTTATTTGAGATGGTGTTATTGTCAGAATAGTAATATAAAATAATACCGTAATCACTATTTAAGAGGGTGTTATTATATATTGTGCTATTACCAGTTTTCCATAGATAAATTCCAGCTCCGTTATTTGAGCAGTTGTTATTTCTTACAGTTATGTTAGTAGAGTAGGCAATGTCAATATTGGAGCCATTACTTAAATCTTGATTCTCTATTAAAACATTTGTGCAGTTAGCTAAAATGACTTCTCCAGCGCCCGTGGGGATTTTTCCGCTATTCATATTTTTCCAGAAATAAACAGGCTTGCCATTTACCGTATTATTTGTGTATATTTCATTGGTTATATAGTGCTCTGAACCACCCCAGATAGATATGTCATCACCAACTAGGGTATTATTCTCTAATATATTGCTTATAGATACGTAAAGATAAATGCCGTCATAGTTGTTGTTTGAAGCAGTGTTGTTTAAAATTATACTGTTATTGGA
>JALWCU010000388.1 GCA_027015275.1 Bacteroidales bacterium
TATCGTATGGGCTACTTCTGCAACTGAATATTTGCAGACGCAAGCCACAGGTCCGAATGCACGTATCCGTAAATTCTTGGAATATATCAAGAAAAATCCGACTGTCTTTGCCGCTATTCACATCGTGGCAAACAATACGGCAATGTTCGAAACAGAACTCCGTTTGCGTCGCGTAAGTCCTTTCAAAGTTTACGATGAAGAACGTATCCCGTTCCAAGACGGTTTTCGTCCTTCAAACTACAACGTCGAAAAAATCATTGTTAAACGTGATTTCCAACTTGACGGCGAAACTTTGGCAGTCTTGACAATTCCTGGGCAGACAACTGCTACACTTACTTTTGTTGCAGGTGCAACTTCGTCACGTGCTATTGCTTTGAAACGTAAACTGCACATTGCGAAAGAAACCGGATACAAAAAACAAATATTTTCGATGTATCCACCCGCTCCACATCCTTTCCCTCACGTTTTTGGACGCGATAACGAACGTCCCGCTCCACATTTGTTTCATCACGGTTTAGGACGTGCAACTCGTAAATAATCTAACAGGCAGGCTTTTGCCTGCCGTTTGATTTAGACTTATGCGGATAATAGAAACAGAGCTAGGAAATACACCTGCTCGCGTCAATCGTAGAACAGGTGATATTTATATTAACTCAAAAATTTGGCAGTCAATACCTGAAAAGCAACGAAAATTTATTTTGTTGCACGAAATAGGGCATTATAAACTGGATACTAGCAATGAAATTGCTGCAGATGATTTTGCATTTCGAAATTTTGCAGGCACTGAAAAATATAGTCTCAAAAGCATTCTGCACGCTATTGCAGACAATCTGGATATAGAACACAATTCCGAACATCGCAAACGCTATAATATAATAGCCCGAAAACTTTTGGAATTTGACGCCGAACATAACAATAATAAAGAAGCAAAAAAAATCTTGGAAAAAATGGAAAATCAAGAATATATCAATACATTACCGGAAGCCTCGCAAAAAGCACTTATAACTCTTTTAGTGGATTTCCTACACGAAAGAGGTATTCAAAAATTGAGTGTTCTTCCTGAAGATGAGCGGCAAGAACTTATGATTGAGTTTATGCACTCGCCGGAAGTTGTCTATCTGCTGGCACGAACAACCGAACTGTCCACAAACAATTTTGTTGGAATAAGTAAAGATGATGCGAAAGGAGCAATGGGTGCAGGTGTTGAAGAGGCAAAACATCATCATGGACTTGGAGGGATTATAGGTAGTATTGTGGGAGCAGGAGCTTCGCTTGTTGCAGGTGCATTTGGCGTGCCTATTCCTCCGACTATCGGTGCTTCACTCGGTGGTATGATAGGTGGCGCCATTGATAGAGGTCATCATAATCATAATCATAATCAACAGCCTCATGGTCCTGCCAGTCCACCACCTGACCCTGATAAATTAGCATGGCAACAGGCAATGTCGCAAGGGACAGAAAAGGCTTATCGTATTTATTTGTCGCGTTTCCCGAGTGGAAAATATTCAGGACAGGCAAAACGAAAAATAAACGAGTTTATCGAAAAGGATTGGCAGGCAGCTAAATCTGCTAATACAGTAGAGGCTTATCAGGCTTACTTAACCAAACGTCCTCAAAGCCCGCATACGCAAGAAGCTCAAGCCGCTATCAAAAAACTCAAAGAAAAGAAAATGATGATTATCGGCGGTGGTATTGCAGCTGTTGCAATCATCATAGTATCGATTTTTGTTTTTAAACATAGGTAAAATGAGAAAATCAATTTGGATAATATTACTCATTGCCGTTGTTATCGGTATTGGTGCTTATATTTTCTTCGAAAAGAAAAAAGAGGAGGAAATGCGACGGGAGACAGAACCTGATGTTCCTCCGCATCAAGCACCTGTCAGTGATCCGGGCGTAAAACGTCTGCAAGAATGGATAAACAGCCAACTGCCTGATGATTATCCTAAACTTGTAGAAGACGGCATAATGGGACCAAAGACCCGTGCGGCTATCGATTATCTCGAAAAAAACAAGTCTGACAACAGCACTGTTCAAAAAATAGTTGAAGTTGCATCAACTATTAATCCGGTAGTTGCTGTTGCCAAAACAGAATATGATTTGGTAAATAAGGCGTGGAAGTGGCTGTTTAAGTAATGTTTAATGATAAATGTTTAAT
>JALWCU010000389.1 GCA_027015275.1 Bacteroidales bacterium
ACAAGGCAGTGCTAAAGCTCCCTCGCTCGCAGGAAACATTGCTGGAACATACAATAAAGCTGGCAGAGCAAATTACCCAGCAGATATTAATTGTAACAAGCAAGCGTAAGGTTTATCACGCGAAATATCCTGTGCTTCATGATATTATCCCGCATATAGGTCCTTTGGGCGGTCTTTACACAGGACTCAGCATTGTTTCTACTGTCCTCTCGCTTGTGCTGCCAGTGGACATGCCGCTTTTGAATTTAAAAATAATCAGCCGTTTGCTCGCAGCCGTCGAAGATGAATATACAATCATAATTGCCAGGCACGGCAGATTTATCGAACCATTAGTGGGCATTTATCCCAGAGCAGCTCTCCCTGTTATTGAGACTATGATAAAGAACAAAGATTATAAGCTGCATTCTCTTTTCCGTTACACTGCTACTGTTTATGTTGATTTCCCTGATTCAAAGCCGTTTTTGAATATCAACACGCAGTCGGACCTGAGAGAGCTGCTAAAGTTGCACTAAGGTACGGTTTATTATGGTTAACCAAGTTCGATATTTTATTTTAGGCTCTCAGCAAAATTAGCCTGTGCCTGGCCTGCTGCAAATCGTTGCGTAAGTTGGCTTTAGCGTATTTTCCTTACTTTTTAAACCACTGGAAATAAACTTCATTGTTCTCTTTGGGGCGGAAGCCAATGTTCACCACCGTATAGTGCTTATTGTCCTGTATTTTGTCTGACATGCCAAAGGTTATAGCTTGTGATGGATTACCCAGAGTGTAGCTTATTACATAATAAATATCGTCTTGATTTGTAATGAGATATGCTGTTTGATAGTCCATGCCGTCGCCTGTGGCTGCAATGGCTTTTTGCAGTCCGTGGTAAATAGTTAGATTCTTGAAAAATAGCTCTGGTTTGGTTAACTTCTGATAAGATAGGGCTAAGTAAAAGTATGCGTTCTGGTCAAGTGGATATTGTTCGAGCGCCTTTTGTGCCTGAAGGATGCATTGTTCGTATTTGCCATGCTGGTAGAGCGAAACATATTGTCTGGGATTCATTCTGTTAATGCTATTTTTTAGAGCGTATCCCAGATAAAGCATGGCGTATTCGTCCAGTGACAGGCGGTCTGGCTTAGAATGAAATTTATTCCATAGTCGGTCGTAATAATAAGGACTGGTCTGGTCATTGAGAGAAGTGCGTATCAGTCCCAGATTGAGGGCATTTATTTTTGTGAATTTTTTGTCAGAACCTAATGTACTCGAAGGTGTGCGTGCATAGAGAGTTGCAGCAATTTTAAGATTATAGGCAGACATGTTGCCTGGTGAAAGAGCTAGTAATTTGTCAGCAGCTTTTTGTGCTTTATTGTACTGACCCATAGCAATGTATGTATAGGCTAAAATTTGGTAGAATTCTGGTATTTTTTTGTCAGCAGACAGGGCTTGTTCGCATGTTTTAATTGCTTTGTTGTATTGAGCTGTGTAATAATAAGACCACGCCAGATAGAAAAATGGATTAAGATTGTCTGATGGCGTTGTAACCAGTGGCTCGAGAATCTTTATTGCCTGACCATATTTTTGTAGCTCGTAGAGTACTTGTGCTTTGAATACCAAGAGTTTACGAGAATTTGGGTTGATTTGTAGAGCTTTGTTTATGGATTTGAGAGCTGGTTCATAAAGGCGTGCTTTGTATTCTATTGAGGCTTTGAGATAATAAAAATTGTAATTTTTTTGTGATTTTCTGATAGCTGTGTTCACAAAATCATAGGCTTGCTGTAGAGAGTCTATCTCAAAGAGATAATCTGCCAGAAAATAGTATGGATAAGGATTTGCAGTGTCTTGCTTCATCACCAGCTTATAATAGTTGTATGCTGAATCCAAATTGCCATTGGCTTGATAGCCCAGGCCAATGTATAGAGCATAATTAAGGCTATCTGGTGCAAGTCTGTAAGCATGCTTGAAATTATTTATAGCTTTGTCAGGTTGTCCATAGCCTGTCAGATACATCAGTCCCATTGTATAGTAAATTTGTGGGTTATTGGGATTTAGCAATCGTGCCTTAGTTAGAGCCTGTTTGGCACTGTCTGGCAGATGCAAGGCTGTGTAGCATTGTCCCAGTCCAAGGTAATCTTTGTCTGTCTGACGCATGAAAGTAAGCTGGTTGTATAAGTT
>JALWCU010000390.1 GCA_027015275.1 Bacteroidales bacterium
GGCTGGTGCTGTGTCTGAGGCAGGTACGTAGAATTTTATTTTTTCCAGTTCTGTGCCAGGCTGGTTTGTACTTGTGGCAAGTATTGTGTCTGTGATATTTTGGTCAGAGAAGGTTGCGTTGTTCTGGTTGTACATTGCGTAGATCTGTAGGTCATCGAACCAAAGTTTTTGGTCCTGTGATGAAGTGTATTCATAGTAAATACCAAAATATTTGGCATAAGTATATGTTTGCTCAGAGCCATAGCCTACCAAGGACAAAGAGTCATAGTCATTAGTAAGAGAAAAATATATTTGCCAATTTCCTGAGCTGTTGCGAGTTACTACTATAGATGCAGCCCTATTTGTGCCTACGGTGTTTTGCCAGTTAATCGATGTTTTAATTACAGGGACGGGATTGCCGTTGTCTATGCGAAATAGCTTGAGTGTGTCGTCAGAATATTTCATCATGTCCACGCCTATGGCATAACCGCTGAAAAGGCTATCTTTAGTCATGCTAGGCGCATCCTTGTCTGAGCAGAGAATAACGCCCCAGTTGTTCGATGATGAAGGATTGTATCCATGGCGGATTTTAAATTTCCAAACAGTAGTACCTTTGGACAGGTCCAGATTAATAGGCAGGGATATTTGATCATGTCCACTCGAGGAATTGTCATAGCTATGATGCAGGGAAGCAATGCCATTGATTGGTTCAGTTGAAGAAATACTAAAGTGGTCCGCCTGGCTTTGGGTCCAGTTGCTCAGGTCAAAGTTTTCGAAATCATAAACTATTTGCGAAAAAGTGCTCAGGGCAATTGCAAAGGCAAATAATAAAGATGTAAGTTTTTTAATCATTTTGTAAGTGTTTTACAATGGTTAACTTTGCATAAAATTAAACAAAAACAAAGGTAAATGAAAGTTGCGGTAGTTGGTGCAACAGGCCTGGTGGGACGCAAGATGTTGCAGGTCTTAGAGGAGAGGCAATTTCCTGTTTCCTGTCTTGTTCCAGTAGCTTCGGATAAGTCAGTGGGCCGTCATGTTAGTTTCATGGGGAAGCAGTGGGAAGTTGTGAGTATTGAGCAAGCACTTAGTCAGGATGTTCAGATAGCGTTGTTTTCGGCAGGAAGTCAGGTTTCTAAGCGATTTGCACCCGAATTTGCCAGCCGCGGAGTTTATGTGATTGACAATTCATCAGCCTGGCGTATGGACAAAGATGTGAAACTTATTGTGCCAGAGATAAATGGAGATTTATTGACCAAAGATGATTATTTGATTGCCAATCCCAATTGTTCGACGATTCAGATGGTGATGGTTCTGGCGCCTTTGCACGAAAAGTATGGAATAAAGCGTATAGTTGTTTCTACCTACCAGTCTGTAACAGGAGCCGGCTATTTGGCAGTGGAGCAGATGATACACGAGAGGAGTGGATTTTTTGATTTACAGAAATTTCCCCATCGAATTGATATGAATGTGTTGCCACACTGTGATGTTTTTCTGGAAAATGATTACACAAAGGAGGAAATGAAGCTTGTTAATGAGACGCATAAAATTCTGGAAGATTATGATATTCAGGTAAGTCCAACAGCAGCCCGTGTGCCAGTAATAGGCGGACATGCCGAGAGCGTTAATGTTGAGCTAAATAGGGAATTTGAAATTCATGATGTTAGACAATTGCTCTCAGATACACCCGGCGTCGTGGTCCTTGATAATCCCGCTGATAATGAATATCCTATGCCTATCTGGGCTTATGACAAAGATGAGGTTTTTGTGGGGCGTTTGCGCCGTGATTTGTTCGTGCCCAGAGCATTGAATATGTGGATAGTTGCAGACAATATCCGCAAAGGAGCTGCAACAAATGCAGTACAGATTGCACAAATTATTGCCAAATTTATAAAATAATAAAACCATGAATTACAGTAACTTTAAGTCAATCGCAAAATTTACCATAATCTATGGCGTTTTGTTGATCGTTGTACTGGTTATGATAATCTTCTCGATGATTGAGCCATATAATAAGACCTGGTACCTGCTGGTAGCAGGAGTTTTGTTCGCAGCATACTTAGTTTTGCTGTTGATAAAACCACATTTTTTCGGTTTAAATTTGAATAAAAATGTTATAGAAGTCCGTTTTTATAATTCTCATCCTTTTTTGAGCAATTACAAGCAATTTAAAATTCCTTTGTCAGAATACGATGGTTATGAGCTGAGAAAGACTTTGCTCGGACCGAGGATAGTATTTAAGATAAAACGTGGCAAACAGGTTGGTCGCTACCCTGCCCTGAGCCTGACCGCAGTCCCCAAGAGAGACCTGAAGGATATTCTTGAATTCTTAGACAATCCCAAGGCTAAAGGTAATGCTTAGAATTATTATGGCAAGGAAGAGAATATCTTTTATCCATTTTTTTGTTTCCAGTTCGTAAAAAAAGTAAGAAAGCAGCAACACAAGTGAGAATAATATTAGTGTAATAGGTCTTGTGCCAGTGAAGAAATTAATACTTAGGGACAAAATAAATAGCAGTATCGTCGTCCACAAAATCTTGCGGTTTTTGATAGTTTCTGTGGCCATTTTGCCCAAAGCATAAACAGATGTTATGGTAAACATTATTAATAAAAATATCCATAGATATGACTTAAAATTAGCTAAAGAGACGATGTGCCATGATACTAAGTTATTCCATGCCTGGGTGAGTGTTGCTTTAAACAAAAATATATCAACAGCAAAGTACATGTAAAAGATAAAGATATAAGCAATTAGAATAATCAAAAGATTCCTTGCCCTTTGGTGAAAAACATAGAACAACAAGAGTATTAGGATAAAAAGCACGGGAGAGAATGCAGCAGCAGTAGCGAAGATAAGTGAAATATTAAGAATTTGAATATCAGAAGGTTCGTGTTTGCTTTCGAAAATTTTTAGTATGAGCACAAATCCATAAACAATTAGCAAAGACAGTATCAGTGATTTTATGTCCGTATTGGTGGCTGGCACAAGAAAAACGAAAAAAAATGCTGCAAGATTTTCGCTGCCAAGGCTTGCCTTGTACAAAGGCGCTATTTGCTGCAAGAAAAACAAAAATATCCATACCAGAGCAATAGAGCCAAGACGCAACCAGAGCGGCTGAGATAAATTAGTATAATAGGCAATGGCAGCGGCTGTGATGAAAATCAGAAAGGAAACGATGAAATTCTTTTTTGCAGCAAGTTCAACTATCATAAGCAAAATGTTTATGAAACGTCTTTATTATTTCCACACGCCCGGGATAGGATGTCCACAGAAATTACATTTTCCGTCTGTAATGTTAATTTCAGTTACATTAAAGCCACTGCGACCGATAACTTTTTTGCCACATTTCGTACAATAAGTACTTTCGTATTTATGCCCCAAGACATTGCCTATCAGCGGATATTGTATGCCTTCTTCCAGAGCAATTTCTATTGCTTTTTCGAGTGTGCTAACAGGCGTAGGTGGTACGTCTGGCAGACGGTATGAGGGATAGAATCGGCTGAAATGCAAAGGATTTTCTGCGAATCCGTTGTTTACCAGCCATCGGCACATCTGCCGTATCATGTCCATATCGTCGGTATATCCGGGGATAATAAGATTAGTTATCTCGAGCCAAACGCCATGTTTTTTTAAGATTTTCAGGGTGTCCAGTACTGGCTGCAAACGGCCTGAATTGAGACGGCGGTATATCCTGTCGTCAAATGATTTAAGGTCAATGTTTGCGCCATCGAGATATGGAGCAAGTTCTTCTAATGGCTCAGGATTAATGTAACCTGCTGAGACAATGACATTTTTTATGCCGCGAGCTTTTGCAATTTTAGCTGTGTCAAGGGTGTATTCATAAAAGGCTGTTGGGTCTGTATAAGTGTAAGCTATTGATTTGCATCCGTTATCAATGGCTTGTTGTGCCACTTTTTCTGGCGGAAGGTATTCATAAGGCAGCTCGAGCGGTGATGCCTGTGAAATTTCCCAATTTTGACAGTTTTTACATGCCAGGTTACATCCTGCTGTGGAAATAGAAAACGCTAAAGATCCGGGCAGAAAATGCGCTAAAGGCTTTTTTTCTATTGGGTCCACATGGACAGCAACAGGATTGGCATAAGCTACAGAGTACAATACGCCGTCCTGGTTGATGCGTGTTCGGCACGGTCCCATTTGTCCGGGGCGTAGCACACAGTTATTCGGGCATAGTCGGCAACGTACCCTGTCGTTTGACAGGATTTCCCAGTATTTAGCAACTACTTTGGTCGTCATTGTACTTGATTGTTTATTAGTAGCCAAATACCTTTCCCAGGGTGCTTGGTGGTATATTGCTTGTAAGCTTTTATGACTTGCTGTGGATCATTATGCCCGCCGATGCTGACACGATGACGTTGAGGTCCAAAAGAAAGGACCAGCGCAGGGAAACCTTCTTTGCGGAGTTGCTGCTTGAAATTCTCGGCATTTTCTTTCTTTACAAAGCTACCTACGATGAGGTAATATTTTTTGTACCCAGGGCCTAATGCGATATGAGCCTTTATTTTAATAGGATTGAGCAGAGTTGTATCGCTTGTAGGAGTGGGTTTTGTATTGGTCTGTGCTTGCGTAGGTGTTTGTTCTGGAGTGCTGGTAGCTTGTTTTTTTTGTGATGTGGCAGCAGTGGCTTGCTGTGTTTGCTTTGGTTGTTGTGGAGTTGCTGTTTTTGTTATAGTTGGATTTTGTTTTTTCTCTATTTGTGTAGTTAATTTTTGTTTCTTGGGTGAGAAAAGAGTTTTGCCATAGTTGGCAATGGGCTGGTAGAAGGCTATGATTACGGCTATTACAGCAATAATGGCAGTAATCATAGCAGCATATTTGAATATTTGTGTCCAATTGACAGCGACTTTTTTCTTGTTCTTTTTTGGCTTTGGTTGCTTTTTGGCTTTGGTTGCCTTTTTTGTCGCTTCGTTTTTGTTAGCTTTTTGTGTTTTTTGATGTTCTACTTTGGTCTTTTGTTGTGATTTGGGAATTGTTCTTCCTGCACCTGGCAAGGATATTTCTGTATATCCAAAGTTGTCTGGGTTTAGAGAATATTGTGCGGTTTGTACCAGTGTAGGATTTTGTTTGTCAGGAGCAAAGATGTAGCCGATATGTGGTAGTTCTACTTTTTCGCCATTATTTAGCTTGGCATGTGCTTGTATAAGTGCTTTTTCGAGCATTCGTTCGATTTCTGGCCTGCTTTTTTTCAGACGTTTTGTACCGTATTCGATGAATTCTTCGTCAGTTTTTGTACCAACAGGTATGAATGCAAATTTACGTCCAGCAGGTTTGATAATATTGCTCTCTGGATCGATGGTAGCATCATAATTTGTTGCAGTGAATTTACCGAAATTTTTGATTTCCAGAGAGTCGCTCTTTACTAAAAGATATTCAGAAACTAATGACCACATTGCTTTTAAATTATTGATTTGTAACAAATTTAATTGTTTTTCTCTGTTTTTAGAAACATAGTGCTATAAATTATAATATTTAGTGTAAAATAGTTGATATTTGAATAAGTTTTTGTCTCTGGTGAATGTTTTGAAATTTCGGTCGCTAAAGAGAAATATTTTTTTGTCTTTGAACTGGGGCTGTGAACGCAGGTAAAGTAAAAAGTTTTTTGCTTGTGAGAGATTATTGAATTGTCTGACTACGAGCATGCGACTTTTGCCAATTGGCACTACGCTGACCTGAAATTCCTGGTCTTTGTAAAATTCATTAACCAGCTTGAACAGATTGAATTTGAGTGTGTTGATATTGTCTGAGAAATTCAGTATTACTGCGAGATAGTGCTGCGATTGAGGAGAAAATTTGTAGATACTGATATTTAAGTTTCCCTTTGTAATGCTCTGGTATAAGTTTTTAGCTTGCTCGGTTATATCTGCGTCAGGGTAATTTTCTGTAATAAACTGTAGAGTGGCTTTGAGGCTGTCTATCATCCCCAGTCCGCCAAAGGCTTTGGCTTTGAGAAACAGTAGATTGGGGACCGCGTTCGTGTTGGATAGATTTTGTAATGCGTAGTTTACGCTGTCGATTACTCTGCGATATTGATAGTTATTATAGAGCCGGATTGTATTGAGCAATAGTCTATCTGCCAGTTGTTGTTGTTTCTTGATTTGTGAAGCAAGGGCTGGCGATAATAATAATCGTGCGTATCTGCTTTTGGGAAATTGACGTAGGATTTTTGCCTTATATTGTTGAGCCTTGCTCGCCTGTCCACGTAATTTTGCTATGAGATAGAGATGATAGTAAATGTCTGGAAGATATTTGTTTTCTGGATATTTGTGGATAATATTCTGATATGTTTGTTCTGCCTGGTCGAAGTTCTGCATGTTGTTTTCGAAGATTTGCGCAATATTAAACCAGGCATTCAGTATTTTGTCTTTTGATACTTGTTTTGCACTGTCGCTCAGAGGAATTTGCTTGAGGTAATACTGGCGCGTATTTTCTTTTTTCTCTTTTGTTTTCTGGGCAATTTGCTCATTATCCATGTTTCCAATTGCGCTTTTGTTTTTGCGTCGCCAGTTGTCTTCTAGTCTGCGATTACCCCAACGTTGGCGGAAAAGTTGTTGCCCACGACTTATCAGTACGGGGTTGTAAAAATACCATTTGCCGCCCTGAGATTGTGCTGTGGGCATGCCGG
>JALWCU010000391.1 GCA_027015275.1 Bacteroidales bacterium
AAGTGCAAAAATGGCTTGTTATGTTCCTGATTGCCGTAGCAGGATTTATTTTCTTTGGACTGGTCAAAGGCTTTGCTATACTGGGTTTTTACGCTATTCTTCTGATAATTAATTTTATAGGCTTCATGATTGGTCGCTCCATGCCACACCGCACGCTTGGACTTTTCGCTTTGATAAATGTTTTACTTCTAATGATTGGTGCTCTGGGCAAAGGACAAACAGCCATGTGGGCAGTAATTGGCATTGGTCTGTTCAATTCAATAATGTGGTCAAACATTTTCACTCTGGCAATAGACGGACTGGGACGTTACACAGCACAAGGTTCTTCCCTGCTTGTCATGGCAATCGTAGGCGGTGCAATAATTCCAGTTATAATGGGACACACAGCAGACCTGGTGGGTGTACAGCTTTCTTATCTCGTGCCAGTCTTGCCATATCTGTATCTTGCTTTTTATGGATTCTGGGGCTATCGCATTGGCAAACAACAGCATCAGATTTGATATTTTTCTACTTCTCAAAAAGCCTTGCATTGTCATACAAAACGAACAATAGCGCAATTTTCTCTCTGCCGCCCGGACGAGCTATCTGTTAACCCAGTAGCTAGTGCTAGGCTCTTAGTGCAGCTACAGCGCTTTCAATAGAATAACATCATCACGAACCTGAATGGATATTCAACTTTTTTCAAAAAATCATTAACTTAACAAAAAAAATCCAAACAGATGAAAAAACTGTCTTTCCTGCTGATAATTAGCCTGACCATACTTTTCTCCTGCCAGAAAAAAGAATTTAACCCCAATCATTGGGTAGATCCTTTCATTGGCACAGGCGGACATGGGCACACCTATCCTGGTGCTACTCTACCCTTTGGCATGGTACAGCTTAGCCCTGACACACGTCTTTCGGGATGGGACGGCTGCTCTGGCTATCATTATTCTGATTCAATAATCTACGGCTTCACGCACACTCATCTCAGTGGTACTGGTTGCTCTGATTATGGCGACATCTTATTAATGCCTATGCACAAGTCATTTAGCTTCGACAACACGCAATACGCATCACATTTTTCACATAAAAAAGAATTTGCTTCACCTGGCTATTACCGTGTCTTCCTGGACGACTATGACACACGGGTAGAACTGACAACTACAAGACGCGCAGGCTTCCATCGTTACACATTCCCCGACGAAAAAGAAAATTACGTCATGCTAGATCTGCGCCACAGAGACAAAGTATTGGATTCTTATCTGAAAATAATTAATGATTCAACCGTTACAGGCTGGCGTATCTCTTCGGCATGGGCAAAGGAACAACATATTTATTTTTATATCCGCTTCTCTCAACCTTTTGATTCTGTCATGATTAATGATTCCATAAAAGCTGGTCCTGGATTTGAACTGCGTTCTACCAAGATTGCTGCTATTTTTCCATTCTCCAGAATAAAAGGCTCACAACTTCTAATAAAAGTTGGTATCTCTGCTGTGGATACTATGGGCGCTAGGCTCAACCTTCAGGCAGAAATTCCGTCGTGGAACTTTGACTCTGTCCGTCTTGCCGCCGACAGTGTCTGGCGCAAGGAACTTAGTAAAATAATCGTACAAGACAAGGACACAAACAAGCTAAAAGTCTTTTACACAGCTCTTTACCACACTATGATAGTACCGAATCTGTTCTCTGACGTTGACGGACGTTACCGCGGTATGGACATGAAAATTCACAAGACAGACGGAAAGCACGAACAATACACGGTTTTTTCGTTATGGGACACTTATCGTGCAGCACATCCTCTCTATACAATCATTGAACAAAAACGAACCAGTGATTTTATCCAAACCTTTTACAATCAATATAATCAAGGTGGGCACCTGCCTATCTGGGAACTAGCAGCTAATTATACTAATTGCATGATTGGCTACCATGCTGTACCTGTCATAGCAGATGCATACCTAAAAGGACTCACTGAGCTACCTGGTGATACTCTACTCAGGATGATGCTTACAAGTGCAGATGCAGACAATCCCGGACTCAACGCTTATCGCAAGCAAGGATATATTTCTTCATCTGACGAAAGCCAATCTGTATCCAAAACACTGGAATATAGCTTTGACGACTGGGCCATTGCACAAACAGCTAAAAAAGTCGGAGACTCTGCCGTTTATCGCCGTTTTATCCAGCGTGCGCAGTATTACAAAAACCTCTTTGACCCTATGACAGGTTTTATGAGACCCAAACTAAACCAGACTTGGAAAGACCCATTTGACCCGCGCGAAGTTGACTTTAATTTCACAGAAGCTAATTCTTGGCAATACACATTCCACGTGATGCAAGACATCTATGGACTGATGGACCTGATGGGCGGTCGAAAGAGCTTTGAAAAAAAATTAGACGGCCTTTTCACAGCACCAGAGAAAACTACAGGACGCGAACAAGCAGACATCTCTGGAATGATAGGACAATATGCACACGGCAACGAACCAAGCCACCACATTGCTTATCTTTACATGTATGCTTATGACCCATGGAAAACAGAAGACTTAGTGCAGCAAATAGCTGATAGCTTCTACCGAGCCACACCAGACGGACTGATTGGCAACGAAGATTGCGGACAGATGTCTGCATGGTATGTCCTATCAGCAATGGGCTTTTATTCCGTCAATCCTGTGGGCGGTGAATATGTATTTGGCAAACCTCTATTTCATAAAATCACTATTAATCTGGAAAATGGGAAACAATTCGTTATCACAGCCACAGGTCCTATTCGCAAGCATACTTATATCCAACACATTTACCTGAATAACATACCATACAAACGTGGCTATATAACTTACGATGACATTATCAAAGGCGGAAAACTGCATTATAGCCTTGGCCTGCAAAAACGCTATTTCTACCGCATTGACCGCCTGCCCCACAGTAGCATCACAGACCACAAAATAGTAATAGACCCGGCTCTGGATGGCGCTAAACGCGTTTTCCGTGATAGTTCACTAATATCAGTAACAACTACCGAACCTGAGCAAGTCTATATCCAGATAGATAGCGGCAAGCCTTTCCTCTACACAATGCCTTTTTACCTGGATACATCAGCAACCTTGCGTATGTGGGCAGTGAGAAATGGCAAAAAAAGCAAAATGCTGGAAGCTCATTTCTACAAAATTCCCAAAAACAAGAAAATTTACTTGTTTACTCATTGGCATCATCAATATCCTGCCAGTGGACACGATGCCTTGATTGACGGCATACGCGGCGGTCAGGACTTTAGCAATGGGGACTGGCAAGGATATTATTACGACGATCTAAAAGCAATTGTGGACTTGGGTAAAAAACAAAAAATCACTCAAATAGGTGTAGGGTTCTACCAAAACGCCAGGTCATGGATATGGCTACCACAGTTTGTGGACTATTGGGTAGGTAGCGATACTACGAACATGATTTATGTTGGCAGGGTCAAAAACACGATTCCGCAAGATAGTATGGGCGTGGTGATCAAAGACTTTGTCATCCGCTTTTATCCCAAAGACAATGTCAGATACATAAAGATTCTGGCAAAAAACCACCTTGTCTGTCCTCCGTGGCATCCTGGTGCAGGAAACAAAGCCTTTATCTTCGCAGACGAAATATGGTACAAGTAATTTTATTTTTTTAATAAACAACTACTTGAAAAAAAAAGAAATTAACTTAAACAAAAATCCCGGGCTCATGAAACGCCTATCTGTAATACTGGCATTTTTTGCTCTAATCGCTCTTTTCTCCTGTCAGAAACAGGAGGTTTTAACTCACAATGAAGTTGCAACTTTCCTGTCTCCGTATGCTCACACTGAGCAATTACCCGACGGGAGCCTGATGCTCTCTTTCCCTGACACTCTGCAGGTTATAGGCATTACAGATGATAATCACATTGTCTATAAAAAGATTATCAAACTACATTGTAAATGTATTACTAGTGGAACATGTAGCCCCTTTTATGTTCCTTCTTTAGGACAGGGTGGATGCGCTACAGATGACTGCGAACAGTGCAATATGAGCATCACTACCGGGGACAATACACATCTCAAATATTTCGCCTTGCGTTACAAGCCTTCTGAGCAGAATAAGTTTATTTACCTGGGCTTCCTGGCTTTCATGGAACAGGACTGGGACGCCACAATCCTTGATTCAATTTCTAAAATGACACCCGCTTCCCTCCAGGAGATAGAAAGCCTTAATCCAGAGCAAGTGGCTGCTATTTTCCCAGCTCCGGAAAAGACGGACGAGCCTTTCTACCTCTATCCTGTTTCGGTTAACGGCCATGCTGCCTATGTCATGACCTCGCGGATCACGCTTCCGGGCGACTATATACCAGTAGCTAGCATAAAAAAGGCTAAATATATAGGCTGTAATGGTAATTGTAAACTTGATCGTGCATTTCAAATTATTACTTGTCGTGATGTATGTGGCGACTGCACATTAGAAATAGAACAATAACCGGAGGTTTGTAGGAGTACAACTCACGGCTAAACTCATTAAAAAGGGGGCGGCGCAATGCGCCGCCCCCTTTTTAAAATCACTATATCATAAAAATGTTTAGATCTCTTCTTCCATTTCTGCTTCTTTTTCAGGCTGCTCGTCCACAGACCATACTTCGATGTTCTGGAACTGACGCAAGCCTGTACCTGCTGGTATAAGATGACCAACAATGACGTTCTCCTTGAGTCCTCGCAAATAATCTGTCTTCCCTGCAATAGCAGCCTCTGTTAAGACACGCGTTGTTTCCTGGAATGATGCTGCTGATATCCAGCTTTCTGTCTCCAGAGCTGCACGTGTTATACCTTGCAAAATCTGATTAACAGTAGCCGGCTGAGCATCTCTTACTTCTATTGGCTTCAAATCTCTACGACGGAGCCAAGAGTTCTCTTCTCTCAGACGGCGCAATGAAATTATTTGTCCCTTACGTACTCGCTGTGAATCTCCAGGATCTTCAACGACTTTCATACCAAACAGCCTCTCGTTTGCTTCCATTACCTTCTGACGGTCAACAATCTGTCCATTCAGGAACTCTGTATCACCTGAATCTTGAATCTGTACTTTCTTCATCATCTGACGTACAATGACCTCAAAATGCTTGTCATTAATTGTAACACCCTGTAAACGATAAACTTCCTGTATCTCGTTAACTAAATATTCCTGGACTGCCGTCAATCCTTTAATCCTCAATATATCCTGCGGTGATGTACGACCATCACACAACGGCGTACCTGCCGAAACATAATCGCCTTCCTGAACAAGTATCTGACGAGAAAGAGGTACCATATACTTCTTCTCTGTACCTGCCTTGGACTCGATAAAGATTTCCTTGCTTCCACGTTTTACTTTGCCAAATCTCACAATACCGTCAATCTCTGTAACAACAGCAGGATTAGAAGGATTACGTGCCTCAAATAATTCCTGTACTCGCGGCAAACCACCTGTAATATCCCCTGCTGTACCTATTGTACGAGGTATCTTGACAATATATTCTCCTGCCCTTACAGGCTCACCTTCATGTTTCAACAAATGCGCACCTACAGGCAAGTTGTAGCTGGCCAAAACATTATCATTCTCATCAACTATGTCAGCCTCTGGTATCTTTGTCTTATCCTTAGTCTCAATGATAACTTTCTCTACAAAGCCTGTCTGCTCGTCTCTCTCTTCTTTGTATGTAACATCCTGTATAAGATTCTTAAACTTAATAGTTCCTGAATACTCTGCAACTGTAACATTATTGTATGGATCCCATTCGCTGATCAAATCACCCTTCTTGACTGTATCTCCATTCTTGAAATACAAACGTGAACCGTAACTGAGCTTATGAGTGGACAAAGTAATATTGGTCTGTGGGTCAAAGATTCTCATCTCAGAAGCACGACTAATAATAATATCGACTGTCTGCCCTGTCTCTGGATCATCATACTGGACAGTACGCAGGTCCTCAATTTCAAGTTTACCATCATATTTAGAAACAATAGATGATTGAGCAGCCATACCACCAGCAACACCACCTACGTGGAATGTACGCAATGTCAACTGTGTACCTGGCTCACCAATAGACTGTGCTGCAATCACACCAACAGCCTCGCCCACACTAACAAGATTTCCCGTTGCAAGGTTCTGCCCATAGCACTTGGCACATACACCAAACTTGGCTTCACATGTAAGAACCGAACGGATGTAAACTTCCTGAATGGGTGATTCTTCTATCTTTGTAGCAATCTCGTCTGTAATAAGCTCTCCTGCTGCAACTATAAGCTCACCAGTTAGCGGATGATAAACATCATCTACAGCAACACGCCCAAGGATACGGTCATGCAATGTCTCTACGATTTCTTCATTTTTCTTAATAGCACGCGCAGCTATACCACGCAATGTACCACAGTCTTCTATTGTAACGATTACATCCTGGGCAACATCCACAAGACGACGGGTCAAATAACCTGCGTCTGCTGTCTTCAAAGCCGTATCTGCAAGACCCTTACGTGCGCCGTGTGTTGAAATAAAATATTCCAATACAGACAAACCCTCCTTAAAGTTAGCAAGAATTGGGTTTTCGATAACAGCCGGTGCTCCACCTGATTTCTGTGGTTTATTCATCAAACCACGCAT
>JALWCU010000392.1 GCA_027015275.1 Bacteroidales bacterium
AGTTGCGGCATTTCCAGATGACCTTGCCATTACGCTTGAATACCATTCCTTTGTCCAGATTGTCATATAATTTGCGGTATCGTGTTTCGTGGTCTTTTTCGACTTTGGCAATTAGTCTGAATGCAGTAGCTATTTCCTTAAAGCCTTCTTTTTCTGCAACTTCCGCAAAATGTGGATAAAGTTCTGTCCATTCTTCGTGCTCGCCATCGGCAGCTGCCTTGAGATTTTCCAGAGTAGTGCCTATCTTACCTGCTGGATATGTGGCTGTTATTTCTACCATTTCACCTTCGAGAAAACGGAAGAATATCTTTGCATGAGATTTTTCGTTCAAAGCTGTTTCTTCGAAAATTGCTGCTATCTGCTCCAGTCCATCTTTGCGTGCCTGCTTGGCAAAATAGTCATAACGCATACGTGCCTGGCTCTCGCCAGCAAAAGACTTAAGTAAATTTTTTTCGGTTTCTGTACCTTTAATTGATTTAGCCATAATAAAAAATTTTACGTTTGTTTAATTCTTTACAAAATACAAATTCTATTTGTTTTTAGTTGTAGTTAGTTTGAATTTTTTTGCAAAAAATATTGTTAAAATGATTAGAATCAATGCAATAATTGATATGATTAAGCTTCCAAAGTAAAAAGGCGTGCGGAACTTGATCTGCACGGTGTGCTCCCCAGGGCTGATAACAGTCCCCAGCATGCCAATATCGACTCTCATTGTTTTTAGCTGTCTGCCATTGTCGTAAATTTTCCATGATTTGTCAAAGGGTATGGTCAGGATAAGTATCTTTGGCTCAGACGTTTTTATCTTTAATACAATCTTATCTTGAGCAAATGAAACCAGGTTAATTTTGTCAACTGTCAGATTATTTACCAGCTTTCGGTATAATTGGAAATTGAATTTTTTCTCTGTAGCTAATGTGTTGGTGTCCAGCTCTTTGAATCTTGTCAGGCGTTTGTAATCATCGCTGTTTAGTACAGTTGTACTAAGCAGGCTTTGTTGGCGTTTAAAATTGTTCAGCTTGAAAAAGTCATCTTCCCGAAGAATTTGTTTTTTTGTAAAAGCAAGGGGCAGGGCATATTTATTTCTGAGAATCATAACATCGCCGACAACGCCTATGGAATCAAAGCCCACAGAGCGTAAAGGAGAGTTGGAATTTTTGGTTAAAAAATACTTAACCCCAGCATAGGTCATCATCAGTGGCATGGAGCGGACTCCATGCGCCCATCGTGTCTGTGCCTCGGCGCCTTTTCTCACTGAGCCTATTGCCTCGAGGAAACGAATGTAATTGAGCTGGTTAAAAGAATTGTAACTCACAGTAGAATAATAGTCTTGCACCAGATTATCATTAATGCTTGCATGAATAGCCTTGCCCGATGAATAGTCTTTTTCTATACGGAAAAAAGGATTGCTGTCTTTTTTGTGAATAATTGCTAAAGCAGCAATAGTGTTGTCTTTGTATCCGCCCCAGTTGCGGATAAACTGTGCCTTATCAGCTGACCATCTGTTTTTCATCGAAAAATGCGTCATATAACCTGCTTCTATACTGGCAATTAATATTATGGCAATAAACGCAAACTGCTTGTAATCAGTAGTTAGCAAATAAAGGAAATAAGATTCTGCTATGAGAAATCCAACTGTGATAATGACCAGAGGTTTGTTTAATTTTATGCCACCCAGATTTATGGCAAATAGCATCATACCTATCAGCAATGCCAGGGACAAGATTAACATGCCCAGCGAGAGCTTTGATTTTTTTATTAATAAATCTAATCCCTGCATAGCTATCCACAGCAAGGTAAAAGACACAAAAAAGTCAATTGTGCCACGAAAATAATTACCAGCATACAGGTTTATTGCGTGTCGAAGTTGTGGGATAAAGGCTACCAATAGCCAAAAGCCCAGGAAACCGCCATACAGCCATTTCTTTCTTTTGTCGGCTAAGGCAAAGAACACAGGCACGAGTAAAAGCGAAATTAGCCCAACATAAAACAGCGGTGCTTCCAAATAGTTGAACCACCCTTGCCACTGCAATGCTGTCCCAGCCAGGTCATTTCCAAAGAAACGTAAAATACTAGTCGATACACGCAAACTGCCAGAAAATGGCTCTGGATGATGCCACAATTGGCTAAACATTGACACGTCCCCAC
>JALWCU010000393.1 GCA_027015275.1 Bacteroidales bacterium
AAGCTCAACTTACCCCAAAAATATTTGCGTTTGTACGAATAGCCTTGTCCAGGCATGCCTTCCCAATCATTGGCAAGAAAGATTAAAATAAAAATCATCCACAACGGCACAAGAAAAGATGCAACCCATGATGCTGTAGCTATACATAAAGGATACTTCAAATACTCAGCTACGGATAAAGAAGAAGCTTTGAATAAATCTAATTTGTTTATTATAGCAGGTATATCAAAAAGTAAAATAATATAGAAAAAATATAAACTAAACACGTACAATAACAATAGTTTCCTATTAATCAACGACTTGTATTGCTGTAAATATATTTTCCACCACATAGAGTTAATCAAATTATTTAATATAAATTTAAAAAATTCTTATATTTGGATAACGTAATATATATAAAAATGGCTACACAAGTAAACAAGTTTTTACATAAGATAAAGAGATTTTTTCCCACTTCCCAGCGGCAGACAACTTACGATAAGCTTGTTAGTCTTCTCAGAATGGCGCATTTAGAGGAAGTTGCTAGTGCCAAAGATGATGATCAAAAAACTACTGTTGAAACCAAATTAGAGCACGAAGCATCTATGCTCATACATAGACTTCAAGAGTTAGGGATAAGCAAATCAGACAGAGATTTTATTATAGGGAAGATACAGGACATAAAAGAAATTGAGGATATAATAAAGCTATTGCCTCGTGCTGGTGCACTCAACCTTCAACATTTCAATTACAAAACGATTTTACTTGCAGTAGAAAGAGGCTGGGAAGTTTCAATTCTTTTTGATATAGCCCAGAAATTCCAGCAACATAACCTGGACGAAGACCCGGATTATGCAGATTTTGACAAACTTATCAATTCCGGTATTAGCGACAAAGATGCTCAAGAGATTGTCAATGTTCTGATTCAAGCCAAATACAAAGGCCTTGATATAACACAGGAAGATATCCTGAAATATCTGAATTCTCTACAAAAGAACACTGAGGAGCCGATAAAAAACTTGTACATGGCTCTGCTGGTCATAAAAGAAAAAAATCTTGATCTTAGGCTGAACGATTTGTTAGTGGGTACAGCTTTTGGCAGACCACCAAAACAACTGGCAATAACTTATGCGCGTATTAGAGACAATGAACTTGCAATAGACAAGGCACAATACTTATCTCTTACTCTTAAGCAATCGACTATTGACAAAATTATTAATTTCATGGTTGTGGGTAAGAAACACAACCTGATAATAGATTTTGACGATATAGTAAAACAGTATTATCTGGGCAACAATGTCTTTGACGTTCTGAGAATTTTGATGAAGCTACTTGAAAATGGTTTTGAGGAAATCGATTTTGGCTATTTGACAAAATTAGCTTTACTGAAAGCAGACTTAAACACTGTTGTTCCTGCATTCTTTTACGCAAGGAATAAGCTAAATATCAAGGAATTTCAGCGCGATATAGAACGCGTATTGCCTATCGTCAAGACAAATAGTGAAAACGAACAAAATGAAGACGAAGGTCCAGGATTTAATTTAGTAAACTTTGCCAAGGCTCTGGACCTTGGGATCAATGAATTTGGTATAGACAAAGAGACCTTAATCACAGACTTTACCTCTGGTATTGATGTGTGGGGCATAATCGACCTTATGAACTATAGCAAAAAAAATGGTGTAGAAGTCAATTATATTGTTGCTAAAATTTTAGCAAGTCAAGGACTTGATAATCTAAAAGAAATTATATACAAATCTCTGAACCCATTTGAAATAGAAAGCCCATACATCAATGTAACTACCAAGGATAATATCGAGATAAAAGTAAAGCTCATCATCATGGTAACATATAATATTAATAATCTTTTCAAGGGAACAGATGAAGAATTTTTGCTACGGCGTGTAAAAGCCATATTCATTGATGAGATACAGAAAAATTATAATCATGATGAGATTGTCAGAAATATTGAGATTATAGGTCGTAATGTTCTGCTCCGTCTCAAAGGACAGTCACCGATTTCAGAAGGCAGTAATCGTACTGATATAGTAGATAAAGATATCATCAAAGAGCCAGAGCAGGAAGCACAATTTATGAAAGTGAGCAAATACAATCCTGTCAAAATACTTATTCCCCAAATAGAATTTGTAAAAGATACATTCAAGGAAATAGAAAAGCTAAAACACGAGTACGAAGCTGAAAAAGAAAAACTTAACTTAGAAATAGCTAAAATTAGAGCTGAAGTAAAAATAAAAGAAGCATGGGCAAAAAGTAAAGACCTAAAATATTTAATACTTCGTGATGAGGAATCGGAAAAAAATTCTGGCCATCACGGTCACGGAACAGAAGAGGAAGAAGACGAACACTAAAAAATTATGATATGGTCAAGCACATAGTATTTTTTAAGCTCAGGGATGATATAAAAGACAAAAACAAAGCTGTTAAATATGTGATAAACACGCTTTATCCATTAAAAGATAAAATTGATGAGATAAAATTCTACGAGTTAGGTATGAATTTTGCCGATAAACAAACAACATTTGATATAGCGCTTATTTCTCATTTTGATAATGTGGATGCATTAGGCAGATATCGTAATCATTCTGAACATATTAAGGCTGTGGAAAAAATTAAGAAATACATTTCTAACACAGCCTCTGTAGATTATGAAATTTAAACCTTAGGCATGGGAATACGTACATCATTTGACATAGACCAGCTGAATATGCTGAAGGAGGAACTACCAGCTTCGTGCGAGATACTATATCAATATCAAGGTATTTTTAGCAAAGAAAAAATCAAAGAATTTTTGAACAAAATAAGCGAAAATGCAGAGGGCTTCCTCACCGCTCAGAAAAAACTTTATTATGTTCTCATAGAGCTTGCACAAAATGTCAACAAGTATTCTAATTGGCGCGAAAATAACGATGGTGTGGGTAGCTTCATACTAGGCAAAACAGAAACTAATTTTTTCTTTTTGATGGGGAATATAATATCTAATCAAGCATTGCAAGTCCTTTTGAAAAAATGCGATATTATAAATTCCTTAGACCGTGAAAGTCTGAGGCTTTTTAAGAGGCAGCAACGTAACCTGATACCAGGAACAAACAGAGGTGCGCATATTGGACTTATCATGATAGCACTAACTACAAAAAAGCCCCTGGATATTAGGATCAAACAAATTGATTCTGACTACTCCTACTTTATTATTAATGTAGAGATTGAAAAAACATAATAATTAGTTTTTTGTTTTTTATTATAAATTTTATATTTGTAAAAAATCTTAATATGGCTGAATTAGAGGATCTAATAATAGATCAGAGTGATAAGAACTTTTTTACACCTAGTGTTTATTTTAGCGCGAAAACTGGCATTTGCGAGCTTAAGGGAGAGTCATTCTTGGAAAACACTAAAGAATTTTACAAGCCTATTATAGAGTGGTTGAAGAAATATACTAGTGAAATTAAGAAACCTATTGCATTTATCATAAAGCTTACTTATTACAACACCAGTACATCCCGTAGCTTACTCGAGATGCTCAATATTCTCAAAGAATATGAAGAAAGAGGAGGGGAAGTAATTGTAAATTGGCATTATGACGAGAATGATGTGGATATGAAGGAAGATATTGAAGACTATATCATTGATACTGGGCTAAAAATCAATCTTATCCCTTTCAAGCCAGACGAATTAGAAGAATAAAATATTTCTAAATGCCTGAAATAAAAAACATATATATTCCAGAAATAAGAAACATTTATGTCTCACCAAAAGTTGACTTTAATATTGATACTGGCGTATGTGTGATTAGTGGTGAATCCTTCCTCGAAGAAACAAATAAATTTTACGAGCCTTTAGTATCTTGGGTCAGAGAATACATTAAAACTGGGAAAAGTATTACATTTAATATCAAGCTTACTTATTTTAACACCAGTTCCTCGAAATGGCTGCTCCGCATTCTTTACATTCTCTCTGAATATGAGAAACAAGGCGGACAGGTCGAGGTAAACTGGTTTATTTTCAGAGATGATATTGACCTTACAGAAGACATTAAGGATTTTATGGAAGACGTGGGTATTAAAATCAATATCAAGTATTACGATAATGAATAGCCATAAATTGTGGCCTGGGCTCACTATTATCTTTACTTTTCTTCTCTTTTCTTACAATTCTTCAGCTCAATTGGTAAATATAGAAGACCAACGGCGCAATATAAAACCCGGACTTCAAGGTTTAATAGACTTTTCTCTGATAATCAACCAAAACACCCGCTATCTCTCGAAATTCTCTAATGCTGTCTCGCTCCAATACACATACCACCAGCATACTTTATTAATTCTAAATGACATCAATATTGTCAGACTAAAAGACACTAACCAGAATATCGACATTATTAACCGAAACTTCCAGCATATACGGTATAATTATACTTTCAGCAGCAAACCATGGCTAATCTATGAAGCATTTGTCCAACGTCAGCAGAACAAGATCAAATACATAAGATACAGATTCCTCGTGGGCTCGGGGCTGAGAACTAGAATTATAAAAACAGAAAAAGTACAGTTATTCTTAGCACCACTTATAATGTATGAACACGAAATTCTCTCTGACTCTAACGCTACACAAACCATGACATTAAAAGGCGATTTCTACATTTCGATGAGCATAAAATTCAATGACTATATTACACTAACACATGTAACATACTATCAACCAGCTTTATATAATCTATCACAACAAAATAACTTTGAACCAATAAAAGATTTCCGCATGTCCAGCGAAACAGAATTGAGTTTTGACATTATTAAAGAGCATGTAAAATTTTCTGTTGATTTCAACCTAAACTATGATTCAAGGCCACCGATCGAAATAGCTAATTACCCTTTGTTTTATAGTTTAAACAATAAATTATCATTCAAATTTTAATTTTTTTTTGAAACTAAATTTTTTTTAATTTTGCATTTAGAGAAAAATATACAAACTGCAAATTTTAAAATTTTGAGAGATGCACGGAATTAACAAAGTCCAATTAATCGGTAACGTGGGACGTGATCCAAAAACTAAGCGTTTGGAAAGCGGAGTGCCTGTAAGTACATTCTCATTTGCTACAAGCGAAAGTCGCCGCACACGCGACGGTCGTCGTGTAACCCAGACAGAATGGCACAATATTGTTCTATGGCGTGGTTTGGCAGAGTTGGCTGAAAAGCACATTCGTAAGGGAGATCCTCTTTATATTGAAGGTAAATTGCATACTCGTACTTTGCGCGATCGTGAAGGAAATGTTCGCCGTGTTACAGAGATTGTTGCTAGTAATGTTATTATGCTTTCTCCCAGACATAAAAGAAGAGAAGAAGAATTCGAAGATGACTTTAATCTAGAAGAACCTTCACAAGAAATTTCTGAAGACTCTGAAGAATAAAAAACATCTTAAAAATAATTTAAAAGAGGCTGAGTCCAAGGGGTCCAGCCTCTTTTTATTTGCCTATAATTTATTTTTTATTATTATTGATTCCTTAGAAAATATAACAAAATGAACTTGTTTTTATCGATACACATTAATCCTATCACAGAACCTTTATTGTTAGACTTTTTTATTTTAATTATTCTGTTACTATGCTCTGCACTTATTTCTGGCTCAGAAGTAGCTTTTTTCTCACTTGATCCCGAAAAAATTAAAACGCTAAAAGAACATAGCAATAAGAAAGGCAAAATAATAATAAAATTACTATCCAATCCCAACCGCTTGCTGGCTTCAATACTGATTAGCAACAACTTCATCAACATTGGCATAGTTATCCTCTCGGCCTTTATAAGCAAAGGCTTGTTTAGATTCGACTCAGCTTTAGAAGAATTTATTTATGAAACCGTTATCGTTACTTTCCTGATATTGCTCTTTGGTGAGGTCATCCCCAAGGTTTATGCAAATATATTTAATGACTCCTTTGCTCTGGCCATGGCTTATCCTATGGCAATCATAGAAAAATCGCTCAGACCTCTATCTTTTTTCCTTATTAACAGCTCTTTCGTAATCAATAAAATACTCAAATTCCACGACAAAAACCCTTTTTCTATTGACGACTTATCAAAGGCTATAGAGATCAGTCAGAACTTTGATGAGAAAAAAATGCTCACAAGCATTGTACAATTAGAAAAATCTGATGTCAAAAAAATAATGGTACCACGTGTCGATGTAGTGGCCATTGATTATTTCTCTGACTTTGAGACTATAAAATCTATCATAAAAGAATCCGGATTTTCACGTTACCCAGTATATAAAGAAAACCTCGATAATATTATAGGCATCTTAGTAGCAAAAGATTTAATTACCTTTATAAATAAGCCACAGGATTTTAAATGGCAAAAATATATCCGCGAGCCATTCTTTGTACCAGAAAGTAAAAAAATTGACGATTTGTTGATCGAATTCCAGAAGCTCAAGACACACATAGCAGTAGTAATCGACGAATATGGCGGATTCAGTGGAATAATCACCCTGGAAGACGTATTAGAAGAAATTTTCGGTGAAATAGTAGATGAATATGACGAGGTGGAAATGGGTTACAAAAAACTTCACGATGGCACCTATGAATTCGACGGCAAATTCTTAATCCAAGATTTTTATCGCGTCATGAACATTCAAAAACCTATCTTCGAGGAGCAGAAAGGAAGCGCAGAAACTTTGGCAGGTCTGTTACTGGAAGTAAAAGGAGATTTCCCTCAAAAAAATGAAAAATTTATCTTTGGAGATTATGAACTAAAAGTCGCAGAGCTTACAGAAAGACACATAGAAAAAATCATTATCAGAAAAATAAAACCAGAAACAACAAAAAAATGAAAAACTTCTCGTTTGTAATAATTGCAGTGCTCTTATTATTCTCAGCCTGTACCAAACCCAAACCTACGCCACGCCCCATAGGTTATTTCCGAATAAATCTTCCACAGAAACAATATACATTTTATTCTCCTGACTCGTGTCCTTATTCATTTGAAATGCCCAAATACTTCAAAGTACATCCTGTCCAAGAATACTCCGACACTGTACACTGCTGGATAACCATAGAAATACCTACACTTAATGCGGAAATAACAATCACTTATTATCCTGTTCACAATAATTTAGAGCAGCTCATAGATGACTCATACACACTAGCTTACAAGCACTCAATCAAAGCCGATGACATTCTGGAAAAAGAATTTGTAAACAACAAAGCTCATGTATATGCTACAGTATTCGACATCAGAGGTAATGCTGCTTCGCCAATGCAATTTCACATAACAGATAGCACAAAAAATTTCTTCAGAGGCTCACTTTATTTCCGTACTCGTCCCAATCGCGACTCTCTCCAGCCAGCCATTACTTTCCTTGAGAAGGACATACTCCGCCTTATTGAGACTTTCCGTTGGAAATAGAGCCTTGCAGAACTTTCAATCCTGCAAGGCTATCACAAATTCATCGTATTTTAATCAGCTTAGACATATCCATGGACAAGGCAAACCTAATCACATGGAAAGGTTTGAATCCCGGATTAGCTATCATCATTGTAGAATTAGCATACAATGGTACATAAAACTTTATAGAACCAAGAGATAATGCCAGACCCGTCTCATACAGCCATTTATCCTGTGGGACAAAGGCAAAATCAAAAAATCCTCGAATAAATGGCAGAAACTTTAATGGCAAAGTCGAACTTATATTCATACCAACTGACCATGGATAGAGAACATGCGGAGTGACCATCATGAAACTGCCATATTCTATAGCAACTTGATTGCTCCAAATCGAACTGGTGTCATAATATGTCAAAAATCTATTACTATGATCAAAGTCTGTCTGCATATTCATAGCCATAACAGGAGCATTCAAACCAGCAAAAACTCGCACGCGAAGACCTGTGCTAAGGCTAACATAATGCAATGGCATATAATCAAAAGCCGCCGTTAGCATATTCAGATTGCCATTTGTTACCCAGGGCATAGGTAAATTATTAATATGCCGCAGCGACATTTTGAGCCGGGCAGGATGAAACTGACCCTGTTTTTTAGCAGTGAAAGTCAACACATATTCATTGCGGTATGAAGTGGCAAGCTCTTGCAACCTTACATACCCTGCTCTAAGTTCCTTGCGCCAGTGATCAGAGTTATCCTTATTCCATAGCCCCAGCTTGAGATAGGCTGCAAATTTACGCAGACGGCCAAAGGAATAGTCATTTACATCAGCAAAGTTATCACCATAAATACTAATCCCAATCAGCGGTACTCCATTAATAGGTGGACGAGAATAAGAAATATAACCCATCATAGAGGGTGCATGCGACCTAAGTCCATAGAACCCACCAAGTACAAAACTAATTTTATGAAAAGGTACAGTGAAATTAGAGACTATTGCACCAGGCACCCAGCCATCTAAATGCCGAAAAAATAGTACAGGTGCAACTGTCAAATAATTGTAATCATATTTGAATAACTTGGGTAACAAACTTATTCTCAGTTTTTTATTAGGCCATAGACCACGTGTAAAATTATTAAAATGATTTGCGTCCAAAGTAATGTTCTCTGGGTCAATCCTGGTAAGTGTTCCTTTGGGTGCAATATTCTTTTTACTGCCAGGTGCAAGAAGATACCAAGCTGTGTCCCGACCAGCGACCACCACCATAGGGGCCTTGACCATTCCGGTATTTTTCAGTTCAACGCCATGAGAACTTGCTTTCACTCCATAATCAATCGTTTTATTCGTACCAACAATATCATCGAAAAACCAATCTACCGGTTTTGTAGCATTCTTGTCAAAGCATGCTTTCAGGTCTGGCGGATATGGATGACGAAACTTCCACTGCTGGAAAAACTTTTGCATAATTCTATCAAACTCTTGTGTGCCAAGATATTGCTGCAAGTAACGCAAAGAAAAGGCTGTTTTTTCGTAAACCACCAATCCATAGGTTGTAGGCGTATAATCGAGAGAATGCAAATCCAAAGGTTGATTCATGCCATTATATGCACCGAAAGATAATAGCTCTGGCAGAGACGGCATTTTCATCCCCAGTAGCGAACTTGGCAGAGCGCCACTCAGACCTTTCATGCGTGAATATCGATGATCATAAAAAGAGTTTATTCCTTCGTCCATAAACGGATACCGACGTTCATTAAAAGCCAGCACACCATAAAACCAGTTATGCCCAACTTCATGAACTATCACAGGCTCGAGACCGGACGTAACGCTCACAACTGTTATAGTAGGATATTCCATGCCCCCGCCTGCTACCAGAGGACCTTCCACAGCAGTACAAACTTTATAAGGATAATCGCCTACCCACAGCGAATAATAATAAATTGCAGAATCAATATAGTAAACGCCTTTTGTCCAAGCGCTTGCCGTATCTGTAAAAAATGCCCATGTCTCTACACTCCTTCCAGAATGTGGGAGCCGTATATGACTGCGCCTTGCATAGTACTGATTACTTAAGAAAAAGGCAAAGTCATGAACACTGTCCTGAACAAATCTCACTGTTTTCCAGGCCTGGCCTGTTGGATAAGGCACATCCACAGCCTTATGATTAGCCAATTTTAGGCGCCATTTATACTCTGTGCTGTCAAGCATATTGCCAGTAGCTGCAATGGCATATTGTGAAGGCAAAGTTATCGTAACATCATAGCGGCCAAACTCTGAGAAAAATTCTCCCTGATCCAGATATGGTAATGGATGCCAGCCACGAGAATCATAAACAGCTGGTTTGGGGTACCATTGTGTTACTGATATGACCTTATCATCATAGCCCATACGTGATGTAATCTTGGGGATTTTAACAAAAAAAGGAGTCTCGATACTGACAGAATCGCCCGGTGCCAAAGGTCTGTTGAGATAGAGAATTGCAATGTCTTTGTTGTGGTGATATTGTGTCCACTTGAGCTGTTTTCCGTCAGATCTAAAGTCCAATGAATCAATATATCCGCGATACTCCTTTGGACCAAAGACAAGTTTCTGCTTACCCTGTGAGGCCAGCTGTCGATAGAGTGCTGTACCCTTCTGATAAGCATTTGGCCACAGATGGATATAAAGGAATCGCAGCGTATCTGGTGAATTATTATAATAAACCATCTTTTCTGTGGCGCTAAGAGTCTTTGCAGATGGGTCTATCTTAGCGTGTATTGTGTAATTTACCCATTGCTGGAAATAGCCCTTTTGTCCCATCGACAGGGAAACAGACACAAACAAGGCTATTAATAACAAGAATAATCTTTTCATAGCACTGATGTTTCTATTTTTACGACTAAAGGTTAAAAAAATACCACATTCAGCAAAATTATATCCCCAAAAGTTTTTGCATACTTGTTTATTGTGTAAGTTTTATTTAATATTTTTGTTTACAAATCAATGCACTGAATGAGATACAGCCGACAAATATTCATTAAGATTATTGTCTATATATTAGCTTTTTTAGCCTTTCTACCAGTAGTGATTCTGGGTATTTTACAGATACCTCCAATACAAAAAGAAATTAGTCGAAAAATAAGCACAACCATGACTCGCACTTTCAACACTACAGCAATAGTAGGTAGAATAGGCTATTCACTGGACAACAAATTCGTTCTAAAAAACTTATACATAGAAGATTACAATCTTGACACATTATTTTTTGTCAATAAAGTCAAGGTCAATGTCTGGGAAATTTTCACTAATCAAATAAATTTTTCACGTCTTGAGATTGATGGGCTCAAACTGCGTATCCGTCAAGACACTAATGGTTATTCCAACCTGCTGGTATTTCTGGACAATCTCCCGACAAACAAACACAAGAAATCTAAACACAAAGGTCATATAAATATCAAGGTAAACAGAATAGACATACGTAACTTTGACATTTCTTATTCCAGCTCTCTGGACAGTGTTATGCCTGGAAAGTTTAACACAAAAAATTTCCACATCTACCCACTCAATCTGACAATAAAGAATCTGCAAATCAAGGACTCTCTTTATTCCTTCAGCCTATATGACTTCTCGTTCTATGACAAAGAAAGTGGTTTTAGAATAAAAAATATCAGCACTGACTTTCTGTTCACTAATAAACTACTGAGGTTAAATGATTTTTCTGTGGACATGAGCAAGAGCCATATTTACATCCCAACTTTTCAGGTGCATTTCGATAGCATAGGCCAGCTCTCCGACTACAAGAGTCTTGAATTTCTGCTAATCATAGACACTTCTACTGTTTTCCGCTCCAATGATATAAAATTCTTCGCTCCAGAGCTCAGAAACAACGTATTTTCTTTTCATCTGAGCATGACAGCTTTTGGTTCTCTATCCAACATAAATATCCTGCCATTATCGGTTCGTTTCGGTCAGAGAACTATGCTCAGAGCCAATGCTCATATTATAGGCTTACCCGATATTAACCATACATACATTGACGTGGATCTGGATACTGTTAGATTTCTGCTCAAGGACATAACCTCTATTCGAGACACAAAAGGCAGACCTATAGTGCCATTGCCTAAGCACCTTTACAAGCTATCATCATTTAATGCAAACGGTAAAGTAACTGGACTTATCAATGATTTCAGCGCATTTATTGATTTCAAATCTAACCTGGGTAGTATTAATACACAATTTGATGTCAACATAACAAACATCAAGCATATCAAGGGATACATCAATATAGACAGTCTGCACCTTGGCCAGATAATGGATAATCAAAAATTTGGCAAAATAAGTCTTGTGGACACATTCGACATTTTTAAGCTTAATAAGCAGATATGGGGCGGCTCAGATGGGAATATCTCTAGTTTCAAATTCAATGGATACACTTACACTGGGATAAGTGCGAATGTCAATTACGACAACAAAGACTTATCTGTAGCATGGAATATCAATGATCCTAATTTGCTACTTTCTATACGCGCAATACTCAATAATAAAGGAAAACAAGGTTATCACACAAATTTCTTTGTAAATCTGGATAAATTAAATTTTTATCCTTTGCATTTTGACAAAGAAGATCCTCACTCGAGTCTTCGACTGGGTATTACAGGTAAAATGTCCGGTCATAATATAAATGACTTTTATGGTGAAATTAATTTCATCCGCCCATTGGTCTATATCAAGAATTTAGAGAAGATAGAGGTTAAACATTTCAAATTTACATCAGTACTAAAGCAGTATATCCAAGGCTTACCATTTAAGGAAATGTTTATACATTCTGATATGGTTGATGCTTCGATGATAGGGGTTTTTGAGCTTAGTTCACTTCGATATTATTTCCAGAATCTAATCGCATATTATTTGCCCAGTTTAGGCCATGGAGAAAAGGCTCTTGATCTGTTTCGTACATCACCTGAGAATATAGGCGCTAATATAATTGCCCAGGTCAATCTCAAAAACATAACGCCACTGACCAGAATCTTTGCTCCCAGCATCACCCTTGCACCAAACACTATGATACAAGCTGTCTATAGAGCCTTGAAAAGAAAATTCATGCTTCGCATAAGCAGCGATTCACTCCTACTAAAAAATAATTTGCTAATAAAACCACAACTTACTATCAACACCAAGAATGATACTTTAAACCTGAACTTTTCGAGCCGCGATGCAAAATCCGGAATCTTTCGGTTTGAAAACATGGCTTTCTGGGCAAAGGCTAGAAATGACACAGTACAATATGGATACAATTGGAAAAATAAAAGTGAAAAACAAAATCTTGGTCTCATCGACGGATATGTCTCTTTCTATAGGCCCACGAGAAAGGATACACTGACCATCAAAGCCTTAGTTACACGAGACTCTATACTTATCAATGGCATTAAATGGGATATTAAGGAATTTGTAACCAGCATACAGAAAAATATTATCCAGATAAACAGTTTCTTCCAGAACCCGAGCAAACAACAGGCTATAGGCATTGTAGGCAAAGTGTCGCCAAATCCCAAGGACAAGCTTTTTGTCCGTCTGCAACTATTTGATATTTCGCAGCTTAACCCAGTACTACGCAAAATCAAGCTAGAAGGATTTCTCAACGGGAACACGTTAATACAAAATCTTTATTCAAATCCTATTATAACCAGCGATAATATTATCAGTAATCTGAAAATAAATGGCGTAGATCTACAGATGCTCACTGCCATCAGCCGCTACGATGCACAGAAAAATCTTGTTAGCTTCAAAATTTTCACTCAGAAAAGTCTAGGCGAACAAAAACCCAAAGACTCTGTACAAGAGAGATATATTGATATAAACGGATTACTCAACATTAAGGAAAAATTCTACAACGTAAAAATTAACTTCCGCAAATTTAAGCTCAAAGCTTTCTACCCATACTTCCAAAAGGTTGTATCTGCAATAAGTAGATTCACAACTATTCATGGTAAAATAAATATCCAAGGCAAAGGCAAAGGCGCTAATATCAAAGGCGACCTGGGCATAACTAATGCTGCTTTCAAGCTAAGGCCTAATAATGTTACATACACAGTAAACGGAATCATGGGCATACATTTTAACAACGACTCTATAGTAATAGACACTACAACTGTTATTAGCCAGGGTGGCACAGGCAAAGCTAAACTCTGGGGAGAGATACACCGTACACAGTTTGATGATTATATGTATAACATCCGCTTTGTCCCCGATACATTTATGATACTCAATCTCATGAATAACGGACAACATCCCTTCTTTGGCAAGGCTTATGTCTCTGGAAATTCAAAAATTGTGGGGCTCGGTAGCAGCCTGACTCTCAATGCTGATCTAAAGACTGAAAACAACACTGATATAACATTCCTGGTTAATTCCCCGAAAAAGATCTCATCATCGGCCGACTTTATAAAATTCATTAACCCCGATACTATCAATAACATACAGATAACTAAAAATGTAAAAGAATCCAATCTCGACCTAAACGTAAATCTCGAGGTTGACCCACAATCAAAATTTTCTATCATCATAAACGAACAAACAGGCGAGAAACTGGTAGTACAAGGTAGCGGATTGCTAAACATAAAGCTTAGCCCTTACGGCGATTTCTTGCTCTCTGGCACTCTGACAATACAAAAAGGGAAATACAATTTCTCTTTGGAAAATATTGTCAACAAAGACTTCCAATTGCAGCCCGGTAGCACTATAAAATGGAGCGGAAGCCCCAAAGATGCTGACCTCGACCTAACTGCTGTTTACAAAATCAATAATGTCAATCTATATGATCTGACACTGGATGACAATTACTGGAATGTGCGCACGCCTGTCAATTGCCTCATCCACATCAAGGGTAAACTTACCGAACCAGATGTAACATTTGACCTTGATTTGCCAAAAGCCGACCAGCGTATAACTTCACAAATAAAAAACCTGGCAAATTCTGAAAAAACAAAGCAAGTCCTGTCTCTACTGGTAATCGGCAAATTCCAGCCTCTGCCAGGACTAACCTATAATCCAAACCAAGCTACACAGTCAACTTCGGCAGCCGATGTGCTTTCATCGCAGCTGGCAAGTATCATTTCCAGCATTGACCCAAATCTCGAACTTGGTCTAAACTACCAAACAAAACAGCAAAGTGCGTTCACTCCAGAACAATTAGAGCTTGCTCTGTCTTACAAACTGTGGAACGAAAGAATCACAATTAACACAGACGTTGGACTTGGTTCCAATGCTAGTACAAGTATGCAAAATAATTCCAAACAATTCATAGGCGATGTTGATGTGGAAGTCAAACTGAACCAAAAGGGAACTCTGCGACTGAAAGCCTTCAACAAAACAAACAGAAACGAATTCTTCGACAAAGGACCTTACACCCAGGGCGTTGGTATATTTTTCGAAAAAGACTTCACATCACTCAGACACAAACCAAAAGCTAAACGAAAACACAATGAAAAAAAGAAAAAGAAAAAAACAGGTAAATAAAGAACCATCTTCACGACTTAGAACAAAAATACTAAAAATCATAGCACTACTTGTTATCGCTACATTTTTTGCAGCTCTGGCATTTGTCATCGAACAATATCAGAAACGCAGTCAATGGGTCAGCCCCCCACTTGAGCCACCGTCAGAATCTGGCATACAAGCAGCCATTCACTTCTATGGCCAAGATGTACAGCGGCTCAGCAAAAAATACGACTTGCCTTATTCTTATCTCATGGCTCTAATAATGCTCGAGAGCTCTGGCAAACGCAATCCACATCCACGCTTTGAAAAATGGGTTTACCTAAAGCTAAAGGCAGTGCAGCAAGGACGCCTGTCACATTATGAAAACATCACACGACAAGACTTAAAAGGACTTACAGACAAACAATTACGAGACCTGGCAAAATCATGGGGACCTTTTCAAATCATGGGTTATAAAAGTCTAAAAATGGGCATCAGCGTCTATGACTTAAACAATTACCATGCACTGGAAAATGGCATCCGCTGGATAAACAACGAATATGGCAACCTTCTCCGCCAGGGCCGTTATGCCGACGCTTTCCACTACCACAACACAGGCCACGTAATCCCCAGAAATGGCAAAATACACACTACTGACCCCACCTACATCGAAAAAGGCCTGAAATACATGAAAATATTTGACCAACTCTCCAGCACCCAAATCCAGCAAAATAAATAACACTATGGCACGATATATAATGCAACTGGCATACAAAGGCACACATTTCAATGGCTGGCAAAAACAGAGCCATGGCAAAGCCGTTACTATACAAGGCTCGATAGAACATTCCTTGTCAACCATACTGCGAGAGCCTGTCCAGGTCATAGGCGCAGGCCGCACAGACACCGGAGTACATGCCAGTTTCTACGTTGCTCATTTCGATTCTGCACAAAACATCGATTGCCAGAAACTAACGCACAAGATTAACTCATTCATAAACAAAGACATATCAATAATTCTTATCCACAAAGTCAATGTTAATTTTCATTCACGTTTCCATGCTCTCAGCCGTACATACAAATATTTTATTCATACCCGTCCCAACCCATTTATTACTGAATTTTCACATTATGTTTATTATCCATTAGACCTGGAAAAAATGAAACTTGCCACTAAGGCTCTTTTCGAATACAAAGACTTCAAAGCACTAAGCAAGGCACACTCTGGGACAAAACATTATTTGGTCAATCTATATCAAGCACAATGGGTACAAGAGCAAGATAAGCTTATCTTCACCATCAGAGCTAATAGATTCCTACGAAATATGGTCAGGGCTATAGTTGGCACAATGCTTGAAATAGGAAGGGGTAAACTAACAATAGAAAACATGCGCATTTTGCTCAAAGCCAGAGACAGACGCCTTTCTGCTTTCACAGCACCAGCCCAAGGACTGTTTCTAACTGATATTAGTTATCCTCAAGAAATAGAACAACTGCTCGACAAAAAACAAAAATTCTTCTACAATGAACATATCTAAACAAAAATCTTGGCCCTTATTCGCCTTTATCATTCTCTTTAATATTTCTGCTTTTGGACAACAAAGCATTTACCGCAAAGCCGTTAAACAATTCACACTTGGCTATGTAAACAAAGCGCTCGAGACTATAAACAAAGGCATAGAAAAATACCCTAAGTACGATAAATTCTACTATCTAAAGTCAAAAATATATTATCAAAGTGGGAACAAACATAAGGCTATAAAGCCCTTGGAAAAATATTATTCACTTTCGCACGACCCCCTGGCTCTGAGCGAACTGGGCTATATAAATTTTGAAATAAAGAAATACAAGCAATCTGCCCAATACTTTAGACAATTTCTCAATACTGGCAAGGCTCATGATTCTGCAAAAATCGAACATTTGATAGACATTGCACTCTTCCGTAACTATGCTTATGCTCATCCCGTACCATATCATCCCGAGAAGTTACCACCAACGATTAACACAAAATGGGATGAATATTTCCCAGACATCAGTGCCATGGGCATGCTTTACTTTACTCGCAAAAAACAGAATGAAGACATTTATTTTTCCCAGAAAAAACAAAATACCTGGACACAGGCAAAACCATTCAAAACCATTAACACAAATAATCAAGAAGGCGCTTGTAGCATTAGCCCAGACGGCAAAGTCATGATATTCACTCGCTGCACCCCAACAGCAGGATGCGACCTATACATAACCAAACAAATAAATGGAAAATGGACAAGACCAGAGAAACTGCCAGCACCAATAAACACCAGTGCTTGGGAATCACAACCTTGTCTGGCAAATAACGGTCAAACACTATATTTCGTTAGCAGCCGCCCCGGCGGAAAAGGCAAACTCGATATATGGGCTGTAGATTATATACATGGCAAATGGACACATCTAAGAAATCTGGGCGACTCTATTAACACACCAGGAAATGAGATGAGCCCTTTCCTGCATTTTGACAACAAAACACTTTACTTTGCATCAGATTATCATCCAGGACTCGGCGGATACGACATCTTCTATTCGCGTAAAATTAATGGACATTGGACCAAAGCCAAAAACATTGGCTATCCTATCAATACAGACAAAGACGACGTGCGAATGATTGTTACTGCACTGGGCGACACAGCTTTATTCTCTTCGCAGATTGATGGCAATCATGATATTTATTTGTTTAAACTCTATAAAAAAGCCAGGCCCACACCTACCCTCTTCTTAGTGGGCTCATGTTCCAACGGTCAGACACATAAACCCCTAAAAGCCAAAATTTCTATCATTGATCTGACCACCAACAAGACATATTTCACAAGCAATACAGATAGCTTTCTAATAAGTATTCCAATGGGAAACTTTGCATTCTACGCTGAGAGAAAAGGATTTACATTTGAATCCAAAAACTTTTCGACATTAGATACAAACGGGGGGAAAAAATTCGTTTATGTAAACGTTAAACTTTATCCAATTAAGAAAAACCTTGTAATTAGGCTTCATAATATCTTTTTCCAAACAAACTCATATCACTTAAAACCAGAATCTTACATAGAGCTAAAAAAGGTGGTGCGCTTTTTGAGAAATAACCCTAAAATATCAATAGAAATATCTGGACACACTGATAGCATCGGAACATATCAATACAACATGGAACTATCAGAAAAACGAGCACAAGCTGTGGCAGATTTCCTTGTCAAGCAAGGTATAAACCCAAGCAGACTACAAGTAAAAGGATACGGCTACACAAGACCAGAAGCAACAAATAAAACTGAAAAAGGTAGAAGATTGAACAGACGTGTGGAAATTAAAATTATTAAAATATAATTTTTGCAAATCTTTCAGTATTTTTGAATAAATTAAATGCCAAAATAATAACATCTATGAGATTTAAACACTTAATTATAATCCTACTGATAGGTAGCTTTTCCGTGGCATATAGCCAGACAGAGCCACAAATGGTATTTGTCAAAGGTGGCACTTTCATGATGGGAAATCCACGCACCAGCGGTCGTTACAAAGGCGACCCAGACGAGAAACCCCCACACAAAGTAAGGCTACACAGCTTCTATATTGGCAAGTACGAAGTTACTGTTAAGGAATACAAAGAATTTATCAACGACAAAAGCTTCCACGAATTTAGCGCTTTTCGCGAGGATAAAATGCCAGCCCCACCTGACTCTACTTGGTTCCAAGGGCACCCCGGTACACAAGCTTATTATCAAAAAATTGGTAAAAAATGGTGGGGCTGGAAAGATAATTACCCCATGCAGCATGTTACATGGTATGACGCTATCGCTTATTGCAACTGGCTAAGCAAAAAACTCGGTTATGAGGAATGCTACTACGAAAAAGATGGTGGGATATACTGCGATTTCACAAAAAACGGATTCCGATTGCCCACAGAGGCAGAATGGGAATATGCTGCCCGCGGCGGACAAAAATCACATAATTACATCTTCAGCGGTAGTAATGACTATACACAGGTAGCATGGGTCGATGAAACAACATTCCTTACTGGGCCACGACCTGTCGGCATTAAAAAGCCTAATGAACTCGGTATTTATGACATGACCGGCAATGTGTGGGAATGGTGCTACGACTGGTACTCTCCTGTTTTTTATCAAAATAGTCCAGTAGATAATCCTGTAAATGACAGACCTACGGGCTACAAAGTTATTAGAGGCGGCGGATGGCATTATCGTCCAGAATATTCTACTGTTACAAGCCGCGACGGACCTAAGCCAAGCTATACAAACTATGATTACGGCTTTCGCTTAGCAAGAAATGCAAAATAATCTCTCTATCCCGGTTCTCTGGCTTTCCCTCAGGCCAGAGAACTTTGCGTAAAATCCTTAATCCAAAGCACATGAAAAGATTATTGTTCTTTTTTTTCATAATAATTAGCTTTACAGTATGGGCACAGGAAACAGTTAAATATGATTTGCCCGAAATGGTGCTGGTCAAAGGTGGCTCATTTATGATGGGCAGCAACCATGGTTATGATGACGAAAAGCCTGTGCACAAAGTAATACTGAGCGACTTTTACATTAGCAAATACGAAATTACTGTCAAACAATACAGACAATATTGCAAGGCTACAGGACGTAGATTCCCGTCTGCACCAGACCCAATGTGGTATGATGAGCACCAAAACGTAGGTAAATGGGTATGGCATGACAATAATCCTATCGTAAACGTCAGTTGGTATGATGCCATGGCCTATTGCCAGTGGCTGTCAAAAATTACAGGCGACACATATACACTTCCATCAGAAGCACAATGGGAATACGCTGCTCGCGGAGGCAGAAAATCACATGGATATAAATATGCCGGAAGTAATGACCTGAAGGAAGTAGCCTGGTATGACGAGACAACTTATGAGAAAGGAACAAGACCAGTGGGTATGCTCAAGCCCAATGAACTGGGACTTTATGACATGAGCGGAAATGCTTTTGAATGGTGTCTGGATGGATATGGCCCATATCCCTCACGTACACAGAGAAATCCAGTCTTACACCAGGAGTCAATGTATCGTGTCGTACGTGGTGGATGCTGGTATTATTACGATGAATATTGCCGCGTCACAGAACGCGATGGGCCTAAGCCAAGCCTCCATAATTTTTATTATGGCTTCCGTGTAGTTAGGCTCATTAACAAAAAGAGGAAAAAGTAAACTCAATTTTTTGTCTCAAATTGTACCGAAACTCTATACTTTAAACTCTGATTAAATACTTATAATCAATTAATTACAAACAAGGTTAAGTATCATACCTTGCCATGATATGTGCATGCCATTATAGATTTGTTAAGCTAACTTTTGTTCAAAAAAATTCTCTCCCCTGCTCTGTAGCATAATTTTAAGGACCTTTTATGCCTAAATAAATTATTTTTGTCAGCTGAAAGAAAAAATTTAAGCTATGAAAAAGATAATTATATCAATTTCTATAATCCTTTACGCCATAACGAGTTTTGCTCAGATTCAAGGATATGTCTTAGATAAAAACACCAACCAGCCTCTGCCTGGATGTATGGTCAAAATACGAGAAATAAACAAAGCAGTTCTGACTGACGAAAACGGATTCTTCTCTTTTAACTCTATTCCAGAAGGGAAATTCACATTAGAATTCTCATACTTAGGATATGATAACGCCTATAAACAAGTAACTTACAACCACAAAACTATAAATATTAAACTTTACCTTCAACCATCACCAATAAAAACCGACGAGGTAATTGTAACCGGGTGGGTACCCACGAGTCAGCACACATCTGCCATGAAAGTAGATGAAATAAACCTTAACCTGACGAACCAAATTTTGCCCAACGTACTTCACTCTCTCACCACAGTACCAGGCGTAGATATTATTTCCAAAGGTCTGGGGATCGGTACGCCCGTTATCCGTGGCCTCTCAAGAACAAATATTGTAGTCCTAAATAATGGATTCAGACTGGAAAATTACCAATTCTCTGAGAATCATCCATTTTTTATAGATAACGTTGGAACAAAAAAAATCGAGGTCATTAAAGGCCCATCTTCCCTGCTTTACGGCTCAGATGCTATTGGAGGAGTGATAAATATTCTGTGGGAAGACCCTGCCTCTATTAATCATGTCAATGCCGACTATTCTGCACAATACAACACCAATACACGAGGAATTGAAACCAATGCAGGCATAAAATCATCAACAGAGAAAATGGCATGGGGA